>DATFJO010000478.1:0-3497 GCA_035269145.1 Tangfeifania sp.
AGGAATTCATGTACATGTACTCTATCCGAAAGGAAAAGTGAGTGCCGTACAGGAAGCACAGTTTACCACACTCGGGAAAAATATTACTGCCCTTGAAGTTGACGGGAATTTTGATGACTGCCAGAAATTGGTGAAAAGCGCCTTTCTTGATACAGATTTGAATGAAAAACTATTGCTAACATCGGCCAATTCCATTAATGTTGCCCGTTTTCTGCCGCAGGCATTTTATTATTTTAATGCGTATGCACGATTAAAAGAAGCAGGAGCGCTGGACGAAAAAGAGTTTATTGTTTCTGTTCCGAGCGGAAATTTCGGCAATCTTACAGCCGGGCTTTTTGCCCGTGAAATGGGATTACCCGTCGCGCATTTTTTGGCGGCAAACAACGAAAACGATGTGGTTTATGAATACCTTAAAACCGGAGAATTTAATCCCCGTTCATCTACCGAAACCATTGCCAATGCTATGGATGTTGGGTCTCCCAGTAATTTTGCCCGGATACTTGATTTGTGCGATTACTCTCATTCAAAGATATCCCGAATAATAAAAGGATTCCGGTATTCCGACGAGCAAATCAGAGAAACTATTCGCACGGTTTATAATCAAACCGGGTATTTATGTGATCCGCACGGGGCCTGCGGATACCAGGCACTTTCCGATTTTTTGAAACCGGAACAGGTTGGAGTTTTTCTGGAAACCGCGCATCCGGCTAAATTTACGGAAACGGTATCTGAAATTGTGGGTGAACCGAATGTGATTTTACCTGAACGACTTGCAGCTTTTATGAAAAATGAGAAAAAAACAGTTTCAATAGAAAATGATTTTTCAGCATTTAAAAAATACCTTCTAATTTCCTGATTATTACAGAAACAGTTTGAACATTCTGAAACCATTCATGTTTTAGTTAACCAAAATGATTTTTATACGTATACATTCAACTGAAAATGTGTTAAAATTTTGGTGTTTATACAAACGATATATATTTTTAGCTTCGCTTTGATTACATTTTGAAATAAATCTAACCATTTATGAGACAACTTAAAATAACCAAACAGGTCACTAATCGCGATACACTCTCGCTGGATAAGTACCTGCACGAAATTGGTAAGGTGGAGTTGTTGTCAGCAGATAAAGAAGTTGAACTTGCCAAACGAATCAAAAAAGGAGACAGTGAAGCCCTCGATACTTTAGTTAAGGCCAACCTCCGTTTCGTAGTTTCAGTATCCAAACAATATCAAAACCAGGGACTAAGTCTGCCTGATTTGATAAATGAAGGAAACTTAGGGCTGATTAAGGCTGCCGAACGATTTGACGAAACCCGCGGATTTAAATTTATTTCCTATGCTGTTTGGTGGATCAGGCAATCTATTCTTCAGGCACTGGCTGAACAGGCACGAATTGTGCGCCTTCCGTTGAACAAAATTGGGTCGATAAATAAAATCAACAAAGCATTTAACAAGCTGGAACAGGAATTTCAGCGGGAACCCACTACCGACGAAGTTGCCAACCTGATGGAATCGAAATCCGATTTAATTGAAGATGCGATGAACTTTTCAAATATTCACGTTTCAATGGATGCCCCTTTGCGCGACGAAGAGGCCAATAACATGTACGACGTGATGCTGAACGATGATTCGCCGAGTCCTGATTCGGGATTGATAAACAGTTCATTGCGCAAAGAGATTGAACGTTCACTTGCCACCCTCGAAGAAAGGGAAGCAGAAATTCTTCGTTGTTATTTCGGATTAAACGGGTATCATCCGCACACCCTCGAAGAAATTGGCGATACATTTGGCCTGACCCGAGAGCGTGTTCGCCAGATAAAGGAAAAAGCGATAAAAAAACTAAAAAATCAATACCGCAACAGGTTGCTCAAAGCGTACCTTGGGCAATAACAAAATTGATAAATGAAACCAATGATTGCACCTTCCATACTCGCTGCCAATTTTAATCATCTCGAAAAAGACATTGAAGTGATAAACCGGAGTGAAGCCGATTTTGTCCATTGCGATGTAATGGACGGCGTTTTTGTTCCAAATATTTCGTTTGGTATTCCGGTAATTAAGCAGGTTAAAAAAATCGCAGAAAAACCACTCGATGTTCATCTGATGATAGTTGATCCGGATAAATTCATTGCTGATTTTGCGGCTGCCGGTGCCAGTTACCTGACGGTTCATTACGAAGCCTGCAATCATCTGCACCGAACGGTCAGCCAGATTAAAGCAAACGGAATGAAAGCCAGCGTGTGTCTGAATCCGCATACTCCGGTGGCGGTTCTCGAAGATATAATCAGTGAACTCAACATGGTTTTGTTAATGTCGGTTAACCCGGGTTTTGGCGGGCAAAAATTCATTGCAAACACCTACAAAAAAGTCACGCAGTTGCGCAAACTCATTGATTCAGTAAACTCCGATTGCCTGATTGAAGTAGATGGTGGTGTCAATTTCGAAACCGGGAAAAGTTTAATTGAAGCAGGTGCCGATGTTCTGGTGGCCGGAAGTTTTATTTTTAAATCGGAAAACCCCGGAAAAACAATCAACGATTTGAAGTTACTCTGATGTTTTTTTATTGAAATTGGTTGTGCAAATTTCAGTATTGTTTTTTATGTAAGATGTGGAAGCATCGCGCAAAACGCATTCTGCCGCGCAGTCGGAGCAGTTGTGTTGCATTGAAAATTCAGCGTTTTTTGAGGCTGATTTTTTTTTACTTTTCTTTTTCCGAAACTTTTTAAAAGTTTTCCATCCGGTAAAAATAAATGCCGCAGCAACAATTAAATATGTAATAATTTCCTGTATCATTTATATAAACAGGTTTCCGATGTTATATATTGCAAAAGCTGTAATCCAGGCCAGCCCCGTGGTATAGAAAACAACAAAGGCTGCCCATTTCCACGATCCTGCTTCATTTTTAATGGTGGCAATCACACCCACGCACGGAAAATAAATCAGTATAAAAGCCAGGAAAGCCAGTGCAGTTGGCAGGGTAAATACTTTCTGTCCTTCGAGCTTTCCTTTTGTATGCACTTCGCTTTGTAATTTATTTTGAAGGTTCACGGTCGAGTCGTCTTCACCCGACTGATAAAGCACCCCCATTGTACTCACCACAATTTCTTTAGCCGGCAACCCGGCCACCAGGCTGATGCTCATTTTCCAGTCGAAACCGAGCGGGCGCATTGCCGGCTCGATGAAATGCCCGATTTTACCGAGATATGAATTGTAGAGTCGTTCGGCTTCGAGTTGCTGCTCCAATTCCGAAATTTGCTGCTGTTTTGCTTCTTCGTTAATGGCAGGATTGGCTGCAACATTTTCTATTTTATTCTCAAGCAGGGAGGTTTCTTTTGTTTCGCGCGGAAAATAGCCCAGCGACCATATAATGACAACACCCACCAATATAATGGTACCGATTTTTTTGAGGTAGTGTTTGGTTTTATCCCACATGTGATAAACAATGCTCCGGAAGGTTGGCATCCGGTAAGAGGGAAGTTCCATTACAAACGGGG
>DATFJO010000479.1:0-7435 GCA_035269145.1 Tangfeifania sp.
CCACCAGCATAAATCCGCCTCCCGGGTTCATCGGGGCATCCACCGGTAAATGGAAAGGACGTGGCGGCATCAGTCCGCCGTCGTACCAGGTTAAATTGACTGAGGGCAATGCACAGTAAGGTAAGTTTTTACGGGCAGGAAATTTATAGGTGACCTGTGCCGAAACCGGTGCACTTTCAGTGTTCACCAGCGAAGAACTGGCCTGAAAAGCTGTGGGCGCCCCCAATTGCAGTGCATAATTTGGAGCATCGAGTAAATGACATCCCATGTCTCCAAGAGCTCCTGTACCAAAATCCCACCAACCGCGCCAAATCCAAGGATGATATTCAGGGTTGTAAGCCCGCATTTTAGCCGGACCAATAAACAGATCCCAGTCAAGTGTATCCGGAACTTTTACTTCTTGTGTGGGAGCAGGCATTCCCTGCCGCCAGATAGGGCGGTTGGTCCACACATGTGCATCCCTGATATCGCCAAGACAGCCGCTTTGAACTACTTCAGCTACTTCGTAAACCGTATCGTTTGAATGACCTTCATTTCCCATTTGGGTGACTATGCCGGTTTTTTTTGCCATATCCGTTAAATACCTCGATTCCCAAACGGTATGTGTCAATGGTTTTTGCAGGTAAACATGTTTGCCCATTTCCATGGCGGCTGCGGCAGGCAAAGCGTGTGTATGATCCGGCGTGGCAATTACCACCGCATCGATGTCTTTCTGCTCTTCCAGCATTTTGCGGTAATCCATCCATTTTTTTGCTTTCGGATAATCTTCAAAAACAGAACTGGCATAATCCCAGTCCACATCACACAGGGCCACAATGTTTTGCCCGGGCATGTTGCGCAGGTTCACTTTTCCTTTTCCGCCGATACCGATACCGGCAATGTTCAGTTTATCACTCGGTGGTGTGTGTCCGAGTCCGGCCACTGCATGGCTCGGAATCACACTTATTCCTGCAAAAGCTGCTGCAGTTGTTCCTATAAAATTGCGCCGGGAGAAAGATTTTTTTGAATTTTGCGACATAATCTGAAGTTTTATTGGTTTAGAACTAATTTCTCAATTAAAATAGAGGAATCTAAATTAGGGATTAAGATTCGTTAAATAAAGAAAAATCATAAAAATTGAAAAGTTGGCTTTTTCGTTTCCGGTTTTTCAGATTACTTTTGAATCAGAAATAAAAAATAATGAATATCGAAAAATACCCTTCACGGCTGTTGGAAAATGCCGTAAATGAATTTGCTAAACTCCCGGGAATTGGGAGAAAAAGCGCACTGCGGTTGGTACTACACTTGCTTCGGCGCGATAAAGATGAGGTGACCGCTTTTGGTGAAAGCCTGATTCAGTTGCGCAGCGAAATTAAGCACTGCAAAGTTTGCCACAATATTTCGGACAGCGAGGTGTGCCGGATTTGCAGCAATCCTGCAAGAAACAATTCGGTAATTTGCGTGGTTGAAAACATTCGCGATGTAATGCTTTTTGAAAATACCCATCAATACAACGGCTTGTACCATGTGCTGGGTGGAATTATATCGCCAATGGACGGAATTGGTCCCAATGAACTGGAAATCGGTTCTTTGATTGAGCGTTCTCAAAATGAGGATATTGTGGAAATTATTCTGGCGCTTCCAACCACCATGGAGGGCGATACCACCAATTTTTACATTTTCAGAAAACTGAAAGAAAAACCTGTGAAAGTAACCACATTGGCGAGGGGAGTGGCAGTGGGGGACGATTTGGAATACACCGATGAAATTACGCTGGGCCGTTCGCTCACCAACCGGGTGCTTTACGAAAGTTCGGTGGGAAAATAGAATGTCCCCGAAATCAGAAACTCTAAGTTTTTACGTTATCCAATGGAAATGCTACATTTGAATTTTTAATGCCTGGCTGATTAAATGGAACTTTCGGTAGTAATTGTAAATTATAACGTAAAACATTTTTTGGAGCAGTGTCTGCATTCGGTGCAGAAAGCCTCGAAAAATATCGATGTCGAAATTTTTGTGGTCGATAACAATTCGGTCGATGGTTCCACACAGTTGGTTAAGGAGAAATTTCCAACTGTTCACTTGATTGAAAACAAACAGAATGTTGGTTTTTCAAAAGCCAATAACCAGGCCATCCGGCAGGCAAACGGGAAATACATTTTACTGCTGAATCCCGACACGGTAGTGGAAGAAGATACTTTTCAGAAAATAATTTATTTTATGAATGAACACCCCGATGCCGGCGGTTTGGGTGTGAAAATGATTGACGGCAAAGGAAATTTCCTGCCCGAATCGAAACGTGGGTTACCAACACCCTGGGTGGCTTTCAGCAAGATTTTCGGTTTATCGCGGTTGTTTCCAAAATCAAAAAAATTCGGGAAATATCACCTGAGTTACTTAGATGAAAATAAAATTCATGAGGTGGATGTGCTGGCCGGCGCTTTTATGTTGCTGCGAAAAGAGGCGCTCGAAAAAGTGGGATTGCTCGATGAAACTTTTTTTATGTATGGCGAAGACATCGACCTTTCTTACCGGATAACACAAGGCGATTATAAAAATTATTATTTCCCCGAAACTACCATTATTCATTATAAGGGCGAAAGCACCAAAAAAGGATCGCTCAATTATGTGAAGGTGTTTTATAAAGCAATGGTGATTTTTGCGCAAAAACATTTTTCGGGAGGCCGGGCAAGCATTTTTTCATTTTTAATACACCTTGCCATTTATTTCCGGGCGTTTCTATCCGTTGTAAAAAGAGTGTTCGACCGCATCCTTGTTCCGTTACTCGACGGGCTGTTTATTTTTGCCGGCTACCTTATTCTCACTCCGTTGTGGGAAAATTATAAATTTCAGTTGGGGTATTATCCTTCTGAATTTCTGCAATTTGTAGTGCCGGTTTATATTCTCATCTGGCTGCTGGCCATTTTTATTTCAGGCGGATACAAAAGGCCGGTCAATCTGCTCAGTGTTGGCCGCGGGGTTTTGTGGGGGGCAATCTCAATTTTGCTTATCTATTCGCTGGTTGATGAGCGATTCCGGTTTTCGCGGGCGCTTATTCTGCTGGGCACTGCGTGGGCCGGTGCGGTTTTAATTTTATACCGGCTGGTTTTTCACTGGCTGAAAATAAAATCATTTGGCATCGATATAAAAAAGGTCAAAAAAATTGCCATTGCCGGTCATCCTGATGAAGCAAAACGGGTAAAGTCTGTGCTTCAGCAAACTCAAATCAAGTCCGATTTTGTGGGGTTTATAGCTATTGATGAAACCGATTTCAGCGAAGATTACATTGGTTCTGTGAATCAGTTAAATGAAATAGCCCGCATCAACCGGCTCAATGAAATCATTTTTTGTTCGGGCAGCATCAGTTCGGGTGAAATCATCAGGTACATGCTCGAACTCACTTCGCTCGATATCGATTTCAAAATTGCACCGCCCGAGAGTATCAGCATCATTGGCAGCAATTCCATTCATACTGCCGGCGATTTGTACGTGGTGCACGTAAATACTATTTCAAAAAAATCCAACCGGCGAAAAAAACGGTTTTTCGATGTTGGGACATCGCTTTTTTTGCTGGTTTTCAGTCCGGTATTGATTTTGGGCTTCAAACATAAATCCAGGTATTTCAGCAATTTAGTTCGGGTTTTAACAGGCACAAAAACGCTGGTCGGATATATTCCGGATGCCGATAACCGCGAGAAACTACCTCCGTTAAAACCGGGAATCTTAACACCGGCAGATATGTTTGCAGATGAAGTGACTGATTCCTCAAAAGCCGAACGGCTAAATGTATTGTATGCCCGCGATTACCATGTTTCAACCGATGTGGAGATCGTATTTAAAAGCTGGAAAAAACTGGACAAATAGATTTGTACAGTTACTTGTACAAATGTGTGATTTTTGTATATTTGTGTTCATTTAAAGTGAAAGTAAAATGAAACGAGCATGATAAAAATTATCATCCAAGAGCATGATTATAATTCCATGCGAGTTCCATATTATACCTTTGAAAACAAACAATTTTAATAATATGAAAACAATTTCATATAGCGAATTGCGGGAAAAGTTAAAAAAGGAATTCGATATGGTTGCTGAAGATCATATTCCTTTGGTTGTAAAACGGAAAAGGGGAGAAGATATGGTTGTGATGTCACTCGAAGATTACAATTCCTATCTCGAAACTATCAATTTACTTAATGTCCCGTCAAATGCCGGGCACCTTGCCAAAAGCATTAAACAAATTGAAGAAGGGAATACCATCGATGTTCCTCTCGACAAGTTGAAAAGCTTTGAAAAATGAAGACCGTTACATTCACTGCTGAAGCATGGCAGGATTATTTATATTGGGTGGAAAATGATAAAAAAATCCTGAAGAAAATAAACCGGCTAATTGAGCAAATTGCCCGTGTTCCATTCAAAGGCAGTGGAAATTCTGAACCGTTAAAATTTCATTTATCCGGATATTGGTCGAGAAGAATAAATATAAAAGAGCGCTTAATTTACAAGGTCGAAAAAGACAGATTATTAATTATTTCCTGCAAAGGTCATTATTGAATGAAAAACTTTTTACAATACGGAAAAATAACCTTTCGGCCGCTCGAACCGGAAGATATAGACTTGCTTTACCAGTGGGAAAACAATATGGAAATCTGGGAGATGAGCAACACCAAAACTCCGTTTTCGCGATACATCCTGGCAGAATACATTAAAAATTCGCACAAAGATATTTATGAAATCAAACAGTTGCGGCTAATTATTCAGAATAAAGAAGACCGTCCGGTAGGAGCAGTGGATTTGTTCGATTTTGAACCGTATCATCAGCGAGCCGGTGTGGGAATTTTAATCCATAAAACCGAAGACAGAAACCAGGGTTATGCCACCGATGCATTAAAAGCACTTTCTGACTATTCTCTGAATGTACTCGGGCTCAAACAACTTTATGCCAATATTTCTGAAGATAATCGTCAATCCATCTCATTGTTTGAAAAAACAGGATTTGAAAAAACAGGAACAAAAACAAACTGGCTAAAAACTCCGGAAGACTGGAAAGATGAGTTGTTTTATCAGAAGATGCTGGAATAAAAAAAGCACCACAATTTTTCAACTGCAGTGCTTTTTAGTTGTGCCCAGAACAAGACAAATTTTTAATTTCTTATGCGCTTAAAATCAATTTGTTGTATGAGTCAATAAACTTTGTTCTCGATAAAGTCTCTCTAATATTTTAAAAGTATATTTTATACGTTATAAGTACAAAGATAGGAAATACAAGTCAAAACATTAATAAAAAATTTGAATAGTAGTGAGATTCTGTCTAAACTAACAATATGCATTTATTTCAGTAATTTACTTTCATATAATTTTAAACGAATTGCGATAAGTGTATAATCCAAAAAATACACCATTAAATAAAATGTTTTACAACACATCCATTAAGTTTTTATTTAAAGACATTAAAATTTAATATGCTGAAATTCAACGAAATAAAACATATCTAATAAGTTGACAATTCAACGAATAGTTATCTGCTATTTTTTTGTGAATGAAAACTTAAGAAATAAATGCAACTTTACGAAAACGTTTTCGTAACTTGAGGCAAGTAATTTATGAGCAAAGTTTTATTAAAAGATATTGCCAAAGAAGTTGGAATAGGCACTGCAAGCGTTTCCAAAGCACTTCGTGACAGCAAAGATATTTCGCCGGAAACGAGAAAAAAGGTGAAAAAGGTTGCCCGGGAAATGGGGTATTATCCAAATATGACTGCTCGTAATCTTGTAAATAAAAAGAGTTATATTATCGGGGTGCTTTTGCCTGAAATACTTACTTCCCTTCATTCTCATGTCGTGAATAGTTTTTATCAGGCAGCGCGTAGCAAGGGATACGAGGTTATTTTAATGGTAACGAACGAAAACAGTGAAAATGAGAAACATTGTTTACATTATCTGGCATCATTACAGGTTGATGGAATTATAGCAATTATTGCACAAGAAACCACTGATTTTTCATATTTTAATGAAATTAATGATAGAGGTACACCTGTTGTTTTTTATGGACGGGATGTTGAAAATTCATCAATTCCAGTATATGGCGGCGGCGATTATTTCTGGGCAGGAAAAATAATGAATTTTTTTCTATCTGAAGGTTACAAGAAAATTGCATTCCTAGGTCCTTACAAAACATTATATTCTTCCAGGAAAAAGTTTGATGCATACAGTGATTGTTTGAAAAATGCAGGCATAAAAGTTGCTTGCGAACTGGTAAAATCAAGTAAGATTAATGATGAAGATGGTTATTTAAAAACCAAAGAAATATTGGATAATGGTTTTGTACCCGACGCTATACTTTGTGCCAACGACATGGTGGCTATTGGAGCTGCAAAAGCACTGATGGAGCGAGGACTGAAAATTCCGCAGGATGTTGCTTTAGCCGGTTTTGGAAACCTTGTTGAAACTTCTATAGCAAATATTCCAATCACTACAGTTGATTTTTATCCGAAACAAATGGCTAGTTCTGTTATGAATAATTTAATTAATACGATTGAATTTGGGAAAAAGCAGGATGAGGATAACAAGATAGTGATGGAAGCTTCTTTGGTGATTAGGACATAACATTAGAATTAGGAATAAAATTATTGTTTTTCAGTATGTGTTTTTTATATTTTTATAACAATTATCAGTTATATGCCAACTAATAGTTCAAAATCCGATAGCGAGCTCCTAATAAAACTCCGAAAAGGAGATATTGAAGCTTTTGATCAGGTATTTAAAAAATACGGAGATCGTTTGTTCGGTTTTGCACTATCCTATTTAAAATCGAAAGAAGAGACAGAAGGACTGGTGCAGAATGTCTTTTTAAAGCTATGGGAAAATCGTAAAAAACTTAAGCAGGATTCTTCACTTAAATCCTATCTTTTTACCATTGCATACCACGAGATGTGTCAAATTTTTCGGAAAAAACAAATACACGAAAAATTTTTAAAAGAGAAGATTACATCAATTGATTCAGCAACAGACTTAGAGAAGATGCTGGAATATAAAGCCACTCTTGAGCAAGTAGAAAAACTTATTAATAAATTGCCTGAAAAACAGCGTTTGATTTTTATTAAAAGCCGGAATGAAGGAAAAAGCAGTAAAGAAATTGCAAAGGAAATGAATCTTGCTCCGGGAACTGTTGATAATCTAATCTCTCTGGCTTTAAAATTTTTACGCCAGCATTTATCCGATTCTAATTTTGGCTTATTGTTGTTTTTCGCTGTTTTTATTCAATAAAATATTTGTTTATAAAGCCATGAAGATGAGTCTTTTATAGATTAAACCCGGGAGAAAAGTAAAAAAAATCATTTTTTTTTCGTGAGAAACCCCGTTCAAGTTCCTTTTATATATAAAGCGACAAAGAAATATTTTTCGCACAGAGATAGTTTAGTTAGTTAGTTTCAAAAATCCTCCTTAATTTCAAGGAGGAT
>DATFJO010000480.1:0-2478 GCA_035269145.1 Tangfeifania sp.
CACGCCGTAATTCCCGTGCTTGGCTACTTTTATTCCGGCGCCTGCCAGCACAAAAGCCGTGAGCGTGGAGATATTAAAGGTGTTTTTTTCATCGCCTCCGGTACCGCACACATCAATGGTGTTGAACGCTGAAAGATCGACTTTCACCGCCAGTTTCAGCAAGCCATTTCTGAATCCTTTCAGTTCACCGGCTGTAATCGGGCGCATCAGAAAAACCGTGAGGAAAGATGAAATTTCTGCCTCAGAAAACTGGTCTTTTCCGATTTTAACCTGAATCTCCGCCGCTTGTTCAGTCGTGAGTTTATTTCCCTCAAAAAGATATTGTAGTGTTTCTTTCATTGTTTAAAGAATTGCCGGAAGTCCTAAGTCGGAAGCCCGAAGTTTCTATCTGAAATTATTTTTTCATTTCAATTTATAAAAGTCATTAAAAAGCTATTCTTATTCTCCCCCTTTGGGGGAGTTAGAGGGGGCTCTCAACCAATTCTCAATCATTTTCTCACCCAGAGGTGTAAGCACCGATTCAGGATGAAACTGCACGCCTTGCACATCGTATTCCTTGTGTTTCATCGACATGATTCTCCCTTCCTCATCGAGGCTTGTAATTTCAAAACAATCGGGCAGGTTTTCTTTTTTTACAATCCAAGAATGGTAACGGCCCACATCGAATGAATCGGGTAAATCATTAAAAAGAACGGATTTGCTGCCGGTAAGTTTAACGGGCGTTCCCATACCGTGAATGACCTTGTTCATATTCAGCAACTCGCCTCCAAATGCTTCGCCAATTGCCTGGTGACCCAAACACACACCAAGGATGCTTTTTTTCGATGCATAGGCTTTGATGATATCAAGCAGCAATCCGGCTTCTTCAGGAATTCCCGGGCCAGGCGACAAAACAATTTTGTCGTACTTTTCAATTTCTTCCAGCCCGATTTCATCGTTCCGGAAAACATCCACCGGCAAACCCGTGATTTTTTTAATGGCATGCACCAGGTTGTAGGTGAATGAGTCGTAATTATCTATAACTAAAATAGGGCTTCCCCCGGCCCCTCCAAAGGAGGGAAGTGAGCCTCCCTTAATCCCTCCAAAGGAGGGAGATTGAGGCGCGTTCTTTTTTTGACTATTTTCTTCTGATATCATTTGACTTTGTTTTTGCAGATTTATTTTTAATCAGAGATGGGATCTCCCTATTCCCCTCCTTTGGAGGGGTTAGGGGAGGCTCCTAATTTATTTCTTTCGCCATCTCAATTGCTTTTTTCAACGCTGCCAGTTTGTTGTTCACTTCCTGCAGTTCGTTTTCTTCCTGCGAGTCGGCTACAATTCCGGCGCCGGCCTGGTAAAACAGCCGGCTGTTTTTGCTTAGGAACGAACGAATCATGATGGCGTGATTCACCGAACGATCGAAACCAAGATAACCAATACAGCCGCCGTAGTAGCCGCGGTTCTGGTTTTCGTAGCGGTCGATGAGCTCCATGGCCTTGTATTTCGGCGCCCCGGAAAGTGTTCCGGCAGGAAAAGTTTCGCCCAGCACTTTTATCAGGTTGGTGTCGTCGGAAATATCACCGGTAACCTGCGATACCAGGTGGATTACATGCGAATAAAACTGCACTTCGCGGTAGGTTTCCACCTGCACGTTTTGGGCGTTGCGGCTGAGGTCGTTGCGAGCCAAATCCACCAGCATTACATGCTCCGCATTTTCTTTCGGGTCTTTGCTGAGCTTTTCAGCCAGTTCGCGATCCTGATCGTCGTTGCCGGTGCGTTTGAACGTTCCGGCAATGGGATGAATGGTCGCTTTATTATTGTTCACACGCAACTCCGCCTCCGGACTGGAACCAAAAATGCGGTAGCTGCCGTAATCGAAATAAAACAAATAAGGCGACGGATTAATGGAACGCAGCGCGCGGTACACATTAAAATCATCGCCTTCAAACTCCTGTGAAAACTGGCGGCTCAGCACAATCTGGAACACATCGCCACGGTAACAGTGCTCCTTACCTTTGGTCACCATCTGCCTGTATTCTTCGTCGGTGATGTTGGAGGTTTCATTGTTTTTAGGCTGAAACCGGATAGTAGAAAAATTCAGATTGATGAGTAAATGATGAATGTAATCCATTTGCGACTCTTCCCCTTCCTGCAGGTTTTCCACCATGTGAATCTGGTTTTTGTGGTGGTCGATGGCTACAATGTACTTGTAGAAACAGTACTTCACTTCCGGAATCTGGTAGGCTTCTTTTTTCTCAGAAGTAAATTGAATGTTCTCGAAATGCTGAACTGCGTCGAAGTTGATGTAGCCGAATAGTCCGTTGGCCGGCAATTCAATTTCATCGGGAAAAACATTGAAAAGCTGAAAAAATTCATCCAGCTCGTCGTGCAATTTTCGCGTTTTCGTAAGCATGAACTTCTCTTTTTCTTTACCTGGAAATTCGCGGGTTACTTCACTGTTGTTTACGGTGAAACAGGCCACCGGATTGAAACACACAA
>DATFJO010000481.1:0-2084 GCA_035269145.1 Tangfeifania sp.
CCCAAGTTTGTAATGATTTGGAACAAAATCGCGGTACGATCCAAAATAGGCTTTATCGTAAGTAAAAACATCTTTTTGAACTACCTGTGCCTGATGTTCCATTAAAAAAGACGGAAACCGGCCACGCCCGTGTTTGCTCAAAGCAGTTTCGGTAACTACTGCATCTCCCTCGATAAACCACCAGGGCAGGTAAGCTCCGAAAATCAGGGCAGTTCCCTGTTCCCCGAGGATGGCTTTTATCAGGCCGGGAATGAGGTTGTTTATTTTATCTATCTGAACAACGTGCCGGAATTCATGCAACACAAGCTGTTCCAGCCAGTCCTGCGGATAAATTGACTGATGTGGCGTGGTATAAAACTCTGCTCTTTTGGGTGCCCAGCCTACCAATCCATTTGAAACCACCGTTTGCGTATGAAGAATTACTGAAATTTTGCGGGGTTTATGATTCAGACTGTAACTGCCATATTCATAAACTTTTTCAAGCTTGGCAGCAAGTTCCTGCGCCTGCTCTTCGTAATAATCGGGATAAATTAGCTGGAAATTATTCGTACTTAACTGCCGCCAGTTTATCGAAGCCGGATCCTGTCCGGTTTGAAAATACTGGGCGAACAGAAATTTTACAGCAATTATTAATAAAAATAATACAATTGACTTCTTCATGTTTGTAAATTAGTGAAACAAAATACAAACAAAGAAGTTGACTTGAAAACAAAAACCCGGAAAATTCCGGGTTTCTGAAAAACTGGTCGTTTGTCTGTCACGCTTCGTTGACTCCCAGTATTGGAATTGGATTTTCATCTTCGCTTTGATTCAGAACCGACTGATACAGGGATGCAAAAGCAGAATGAATCCACATAAATGAAATAATAGTACCTACCAAAAATGCGATTATACCGGCAATAAAAATAAAGATGGAAAGAACACCCATCCAGAATACTTTCCAGCCATGGCCTTTGGTCATGTGCCAGCTTTTTTCAACGGCCTGCATCGCTTCCAAATTTTTATCCATAACAAGATAAGGTACAAATGCCAGGCGGCAGGCAACAATAATGCCGGGAACAATAAGAAGAATAAAGCCAATAATCATCAGTGCCCAAACAATAAGGTTGGCCAGAACAATTTGCAGGTATTTATTTTTAAACCCATCGAACAGGTATTTTAAATCAGCATCTTCGCCACGCATTCCTTTCAGAAAGAGAAACTTTTCGCCGTAATTAATTACCGGAATAAAAAGCAATCCGTAAGCCAGTCCGAAAATTGCAAACGGGAAAGCCCACACAAAATCCATCCAGTTTCCGTTATCAACCTGCCAGTTTGCACCAAACGGTCCGTTTAAAAGACCGGCAATTATTACTGCCAGTAAAAGGGTTAAAAACGGTTTTCCAAACATGGTTCGCCATCCGTAGCTAAAACTTCCTCCTATCGAGGGAACTAAATTGTAATACTTGTTACTTTCCATTTTAAATTGTTTTAAATGTTGTTTTCTGTTTCATTGTCATTTCGAAAGTAGATCAAATGTTAAAAAAATCCTTCCTACTTTGGTAGGATTTTAAATATTCACTACTTTGGTAGGCCGCAACATAAGCGTGTTGGTGTAATTTTTCATCGTAATACTACTAAAGTAGTTAACCATAAATGTTTGTTGAATATTTATTTTATCTGGCAACCTTTGTAGCCACTACCGGATTGGCGGTTATTGGCACACTGGTTTCATATCAGTGTTTTCAAAGCCTCAAAAAACCGGTATTACAACTATTACTTTACCAGCAGATATTTCTGTTTTCATTTTTCATTTACGGTATCTGGGGAAATCTCGCCATCCGAGAAATCATGGCCGATGTTAATCTTTCTGCTTTACTGGAGCAAAAACTCGCATTGTTCATTCCGTTAATCGGAACCCCCTTTTTAATGGTAAGCTGGTTTATGATGTTAAAATTTGGTTCAAACCTGAATGGTTACAAAATTTCAAAAACTGTTGTGTATATTTATTTCACCGGTTTTATTGCTGGATTATTTCTAATTTCGTTTTTAGTGCAAAAGGGATATATCAGCCTCCCTGAAAACCCCGATACGACTATTGTCCG
>DATFJO010000482.1:0-4256 GCA_035269145.1 Tangfeifania sp.
TTTTGACCGGAATCTAAGAAACACGGTAAATTGGGGAAGGTTTCCACACTACTGAGCATTAATTCCAACATATATTTTTTAAAAATAAACGAACTAGTGTCATGTCATACATATATTGTCCAGTGCTGTCATTTCCCGCGAAGCGATTCCGATGGAAGAATCTGAGGCACGAAGATGAGAAATCTGCTGTGGTTTGCAGATTTCTCCCAGAGGTCGAAATGACATTTCAAAGTTGACTTGACATTAGAAAAGCCTCCCGCAATTTACGAAAGGCTCCTTTGAAAAGTGGTGTTATGGAATATTCATTACGGAATCAAACCCTGTTCATCCAACTCTTCAACAATCTCTTCGGAAAAACCTTCAGCAAACGATTCCAGATCGATTGGGTCGTAAGTTTCGCTTTGAGCCGACCACACGAGGTCTTCTGTTTGGGCATCATAAAGATTTGTTTCCATGTAATAAACTTTGTTTTCAACGTAATATCCCGGTTCATAGAAACGCGGATACCAGTAATCGTAATATCCCCAGAAATTGCCATAAAAGCCGTAATACGGATAAGGCCTGTACATTCCCGAACCACGGACATACCTGGTTTCGGTGTCTTCATCGATGAGGGTGATTGTCAAAACTCCGTCGAATCCATCTCTGATAATCGTATTTTGAATCTCTCGTTTTTTGTCTTCCTCTTCAATTAACCTTGGAGGAATCACATCGATACTTTGAGAAGCATCGGTGCCTTCTTCGCGAAGATTTGCAACCATGCTTCGTTCAATAGCCGAGCGCGAACTGGTGGTGGGCACCAGGGCTGTAACCATTATGTTGTCGTAAGTTTCGGTAACTGCCGGCTTTTGCCAGGTTCCGGTCACCATTGTGGAAGTTCCGCACGAATTTGCAATGGCCAGTAAAATTGCGCTGCTAAAAAATAAGGTAAATAATCTTATCAATCTTTTCATAATTATCTGTTTTAAGAATTTAACAAATCGTTTCGAAAAGAAAGCCCAATTTCATGCCAGAGTATTTCGTGCCGGAATTTTGCAACAACCCAATATCTGTCAAAACCAGTAAATGCAACCAATTGACTGTTTTTATAAAAAAGTGCAGCGTCCGGTAAAATGCTGTTGGCTTTTTACGGCAAACACTGAATCGTGTATTTTCACCACATCAATGAAGAAAAACTTCGCTATCCTGTTTTTTTTGCTGCACGATTTTGGAAAAGTTGCAACCTTGTTAAAAAACAAAAATCCTAACAATGGAATTTAATTTTTTAGTTTAATGCTTTGCATCTTGAATAAGTAATTATTTTTGCACCCGAACAAAAAGAGACACAATAGTCTTTTGTAAAGAATAAAAAATTATGAAGCAGTTGATTTTGGTAGCATTGGTATGGATCCTGGTCATTTCAACCGGATTGGCGCAAAACGGATTGCTGGAGGGAATGGTTGCAGATGAGGCTACTGAAGAAAATATACCGTTTGCCTCGGTTGCAATAATGAAAGCAGGTGAAGAAGATGCTTTCGCCGGAAGCGTATCCGATGAAAACGGACGATTCTTAATTGAGGACGTACCTTTGGGAACTTACAATATGGTTGTTTCCTTTATCGGTTACAACTCCAGAGAAATACCAAATATTACTGTTTCTTCGGATAACAGGGACATTGATTTGGGAACGATTGAAATGGAGCCGAATGTTGTCGGGATTGAAACAGTAGAAGTAAATGCCGCAGCGAGAACTTCGGTAAACAAGATTGACCGGAGAACTTACCGGGCTACTGATTTTGAAACTGCCCGCGGAGGAACAGCCATCGATGTTTTAGGCAAACTTCCTTCGGTAACCATCAGCAGTGAAAACGAAATTTCGGTACGCGGTTCGTCTGATTTCGTGGTCTATTTGAACGGAAAACCCACAAACACGAGTGCTTCGGTACTGCTGGGCCAGATTCCGAGCGAGAATATTCAGAACATCGATATTATTACCGTCCCCACCTCGAGGTACGATGCCCAGGGAAAAGGAGGAATCATCAATATTACCACAAAACGTGCTGCAAATACGGGGCTTACCGTTATGGCTACCGGAATGGCGGGAGGAACACCGTGGAAAAATGCCACCGATGTTTTTAGCAATCATGAGCTGGATAATAACCGGGTCAACGGCGGACTGAATCTTACGTATAACATGAACAGGCTGAGTTTGCACGGTGCGGTAAATTACACCAATAAGCACAACAAGGGAATTGGCGACATTTATACCTACATTTTTCAGGATGAAACACAACCCAATTCAGGTACCTATTACATTCTCGATGGGATGGGTGCGCGTCCCAAATGGGATGAGACCCTGTACACCAATTTTGGCGTGGATTATAAACTGACGGACAAATCCCAATTATCGGCAAATTACCAGTATTCCGACAGGAACACGGGACGCGCCGCACATTACAAATATGACACGTACTTTTCAAACAGTACTCATGGCAGCCCGATTGCCGGAACGCTTTACGAATTGTACAATCCGAATGACATATACCGGAAAGGACATTTTCAGAATGTGAGTGTGGATTATTTTTTGGAAAATGATAATAATTCAGCGTTAAACTTCTCCTTTCTTTATGAGAATTCAAACCTGGAACAAACCATCGACAACAAGGAATTTGCCTACGATGGCGATCGTCTTTATTATGATTATTATTCCGATGAACACGGCAACCCGGTTTTTCATTCGTTCCAGCGTGATGAAACGCCGCTGGATGCCTATCGTTTTGAAGTGAATTATCAGAAGGATTTTGAAAACGGAAATTCACTGAACCTGGGAGCCGTTTCGGAGCTCGTGCGGCTGGAAGGTATTTATGAATACGATACGGTAAATATAAGCACAGGTAATTTTGAAGGTTACGATTATTTCAACAACGCCATTAATTTGAATCGTGATGTTTACGCTGCGTATGCTGAATACTCGGGTACGCACAACAAACTCAGTTACATTCTGGGCGTACGTCTGGAATACCTTGACCAGCAAATGAATGTGAGCAGCACGCAATACTTTGAAGAAGTGTACGATGTGTTTGGAGAGATTGGCCGCGACTTTAATGAAAAAGAATTTAAACAAAATAAACTGGATATTTTCCCGACACTACATTTACGCTATCAGGCCAGCGATGCCGACATTGTTTCGTTGGCGGCAAGCCACCGTATTAACCGCCCGCCGGCCAAAGATATGGCACCATTTCTTTACCGGCGTCACCAGGAGATATTTGAAATGGGAGACCCGCTGCTGGAACCGGAATACAGTTGGAATGCCGACCTGTCGTACAATCGGATGCTGGGCAAGCATAACATGATTCTGACTGGTTTTGTACGCTCGGCGAGCAATGCAATTTACAGGGTTAACCGACTGGATTACAGACTGGCAAATAAAGGCGGAGTATTGCTCAGAAGCTACACCAACGCCGGAAATCAACTGGCTGCCGGTGGAGAACTGGGATTTAACTTCGACATTCTAAGCAAAGTGAAACTCTTTGCGGGTGGTTCGCTTTACCGGTTTTCGGTAGAATCGAATGAGACGCTGTTTGGTGATCAAAGCAGCAGCAGCAGTCTGAACTGGGATGCAAAAACAAACCTGACCTGGACAATAACCAAGCCGTTGAAATTTACGCTCGATTATTCGTATACATCTCCAACGGTAACGCCACAGGGCGAAAATATCGAATTTCAGATGATGAATGCGGCGTTGAATTACACACCCGAAAAATTGCAGGGCTGGAGTTTCTATGCTAAAATGCTGGATGTGATGGGTACCAACCAGTCGGGTGGGTTTACCGGTGCAACAGCAAACGGTATGGCCGTATTTCAGCGCGACTGGGTGTACGATTACGAAGGCCGGATTGTGGAAATCGGCGCCTCGTTTACCTTTAACCAAAGCAAAGAAACAGCGAAACAACGCTTAATCGGGAACGAGTATTTCTAAGAATTTTTCTTAGCGCCCTGGTTGGAGTTTTTCCCCGCAAAGCCGCTAAGTCGCAAAGATTGAGTTTGCAAGGACAAGTTCTTTCTTAAAACGTAACAACTTTGTCGTTTTTAGCACCGGCAGAACTTTCACTGACTCAGCATGGAAAACCGGGCTGGTTGAGAACAGCATTTTTTTACTAATGAGCGAGGCAAGCGTTTGCGCAATCATTACAGGTATCCGAAAAGAATAAAAACAATATAGAGGACTATAAGAAGGGCTCCTGCCCACCGCGGTATTTTTCGGATAAACAACA
>DATFJO010000483.1:0-6022 GCA_035269145.1 Tangfeifania sp.
AGCGAATTCGATGTTGAAATAATACCAACAATTGAAAACGGATTAAAAAGAGAATCTCTAATTCGTTTGAATAAGTTTGCAACAATAGATAAGGGTATAATACCTGGAAAATTAGGAGAGCTTCAGAAAGATACCATCTGCAAAATAAATGAAAACCTGATTAAGATTTTACAACTTCAGGAATAATCTGTTTTACTTTAACTTAGCACGATAACAATATTATGAAAGACCAAACAAAAGGTGTCATTTATGCCTCCGTAACCGCCTTCTTCTGGGGTTTTCTGGCCATCGCTTTAAAAGTGGCCGTGCAGGAAGTTGACCCGGTTACCATTGTTTGGTTTCGCTTTTTTATTGCATTTGTGATTTTGCTGGGGTGGCAGCTTTACCGGCAACCTGCTTCACTAAAAATATTTATTAAACCACCGGTTTTGCTGGTGCTTGCAGCTATTTCGCTGTCGTGGAACTACCTCGGTTTTATGTTGGGCATCGAATACACCACACCCAGCAATGCCCAGTTATTTATTCAGTTTGGGCCGCTCACCCTCGCGCTGGCAGGATTCCTGATTTTCAAAGAAAAACTCTCGCGCCGGCAAATGATTGGCTTTTTTGTGGCACTGGCAGGTTTTGCATTTTTTTACCGCGACCAGTTGCTGGCTTTTTTCGAAGGCAAGGAACAATACAACCTGGGTGTTCTATTTACGCTGAGCGGCGCTCTCGCCTGGGCTGCTTACGCCACTATGCAAAAAAAACTGGTGACAATTCACCCCGGACAAATGCTCAACCTTTTTCTGTTTGGATTTCCGGCAGTTGTCTACCTGCCGTTTATCAATCTGGCGCCGGTTCTTCAGTTGCACTGGAACTGGTGGCTGCTGATTTTTTTTCTTGGTGCAAACACATTTATTGCCTACAGTTCGCTGGCACAGGCACTAAAATATATCGAAGCCAATAAAGTGAGCGTCATTATTTTTCTGAACCCGATTATCACATTCATTACCATGGGTATTTTTACCGCGCTCGAAGTAAGCTGGATTACGCATGAACGATTCTCTCTGGCTACCATTTTTGGTGCGGCACTGGTAATTTCCGGTGCATTTCTGGTAGTCAGAAAAAGAAAAGCACGAAAAGTAAAGTGAGGGTTCTTCCTGATGTTAAGCCAAATGTAAAAATGCCAATGACAGATTTTTGTAACGTGTTGTATGTGAACAATAAACCAAATGACAAAAATCAAAATTCAAATAAACTCCAAAATACAAGAATCAAAATTTGAAACAAGTCAGGGTAGATTTTTTTGGAAATTAAAGTATTGCATAATTGGAATTTACCTGCCCGACTAGGTCATTCAGGCGGGTTTGTGGTTTGTGATTTACTTTTTGAATATTTATTGTCAACGTCTTATTATGCCCAATAAAATTGGGTGAGTACCCGAAATGACATTACAAAGTTGACACGACAATAGTCAGGTATAATTTTTCTGAATTCCCCTGATTTTGTATCTTGTTTCAAAATTTGAAAACAATGAATACAAATCGAATACTTACCGGACTTTTTGTGGTTGCAATATTTGCCTCATGTAACATTCGTGAACCCAAAGTGATTACCGTTGATGGTGAAATGCCTGCCGGAGCAATGGGCAAAACCCTGCATCACGAGCATTTACTGGTTGATTTTATCGGGGCCGACAGCACGGGCTACCATCGCTGGAACCGCGACAGCGTAGTTGAGAAAGTCCTCCCCTATCTTCTTGAAATAAAAAACATGGGCTACAAAACACTTGTGGAATGCACGCCCGCCTATCTGGGCCGCGACCCGAAACTGCTAAAAATACTCAGCGAAAAATCGGGTGTCCAGCTTATAACCAATACAGGTTATTACAGTGCTGTGGATGCCAAATTTATTCCGGAACATGCATTCAACGAAACCGCATCGCAACTGGCAGAGCGCTGGATTGATGAAGCTCGCAACGGAATTGAAGGGACAGACGTTTATCCGGGGTTCATAAAAATTGCAGTGGAACGCGGACCACTGAAAGAAATTAACCGGAAGGTAGTGGAAGCCGCCTGCATAACTCACAAAGAAACCGGTCTTACAATAATGTCACATACCGGTTTGTCTGAGCCTGCCTTTGAACAACTTGCAATTCTGGCAGAAAATGATATTCATCCTTCGGCCTTTATATGGACCCATGCCCACAACGAAAAAAACATCGACAAACATTTTGAAGCAGCAGCGCTTGGCGCCTGGATTGCCTTCGACAATTTCAATCCTGAACGTACAGAGCGATTTGTAGATTTTGCACAGCAGATGAAAAAGCACGGGTTTCTGAAAAAAGTACTTTTTTCGCATGATGCAGGCTGGTACAAACCCGGCGAACCCGGAGGCGGAAATTTCCGCGGTTTTACCGACATCGAAAATATATTAATGCCGGCCTTGCGAGATGCAGGGCTCAGCCAGCAGGATATTCATATACTTTTTGTTGATAACCCGGCGCGCGCACTTCAGATTGAAAAGAGAGTAGTAAACTGATATTTTTATGTTTTACAAAACATTTTCAAACCTGCCTGTTACAAAATTCGTATATTGTGACGAGAGACATGAAAACTTATAATGAGATACAGATCAAATAACATACTGGTTTATATTCCACCCACAAAAGTTGGAGAACTTGTATTAAAGCAAACCAGGTTTTTCCAGAAAGCGTTGGGAATGCGGGTTTTTGTTTTTAACATTCCTGAAAATCCTTCCCTGTTTCAGAAATTATTCCTGCCCCGTAAAATTTTACACCAGCAAAAGGATGCGTTAAAAAAACAGGAAAAATTTATTGAAAATGCACTTCAAAAGGAACTTCCCAAAGAACTTTCACTTCGGATAAAAACAGGAGATGTTAAGTCGGTTCTTCTCTCTCAGTCGAAAAAGGGAGGGTATGAGTTTATGATAATCGACAGGAGCGGCGCAGACAACCGGCTTTCGCAAAATGATGCCGACAGGATTATCAGTCATTCCGATTGTCCGGTATTAACCATCCACAAAGATTTTGAGCCCAGAGATGTAAATACAATTGTCATCCCGGTGGATATTTCGCAAACCACTCAGAAAAAACTGTTGTGGGCCACCTATTTCGCCAAAAAATTCAACGCAAAAATAAAAATTGTATCTGCACTGAGTATGAATATTTCAACAAGCCAAAGCCTTGCCTGGAAGAATGCAGAACATCTGAAAGTTATGCTGAATGAGCGCGGAGTAGATTGTGAGGTAGAAATCATTAAGGCGCAACGGCAGGAAAAACACAAAGTCATCGTTGATTTTCTGGAACAGGAAAAACCAGGGATGGTAATTATTCGTACGCACCAGGAATCGAACATGGCAGGCACTCAAATCGGCAGTTTTGTCTCGGGAATTGTACATTGCTGCAAATTGCCTGTATTTACCGTCAATCGCAAGCTCAACCCTATGCCGGTTGATTTTGAACTTTAAAAACCTTTTTCCTTCATTAGTTTATCCAGGTCGCGCCATTTTTTTCCTTTACTGAATACTGCTGCTTCCCCGGGAACAATTCCTTCGAGCAAAACCTGATGCATTCCCAGCCGTTTTATCCGTTTTCCCAGCCGGGCATTTTCCTTGTTTTCTTCAGCAACCATGCCGGCATACAACACACTTAGCCAAATTTCCATTTCCAGTTGATCTTTCCCGTATGAGCGACTCAAAAGGGCAATTAAATCAAATATTTCAGGATGTATGTTTTTGGAAACACGGTTAAAAATAACTGTGAAATCGTCGTAAATTTTCTGATTGCCATAATTTTCCGCCAGCTTTTTCAACCGCGAAAAATACTGCAGATCCGATGGAGCAAACCGCTGCCCGTTCGGACGAACGACATAAACACACCAGTTATCGAAACTTCCGTGGTCGAACTCTAAAAAACCGCCGTTACTGAATTTGCAAATCCTGCGGGGCATAGTCAATATTTGTTAAACCTCTAAAATAATGAACTATGTGCTATTTAACAAGAGCTTACTATGAATGATTACTCCAGGTTAAAATCGTCGGGATTAAAAGGAATATCATCGTCCGGATCTTTGTCGAACGGCCCTACACCCGGTGGATTAAAAAGTCCCCAGCGGTCGATGATGTAGTTCCACTGGTCAAATCCGGCAACCCACTCAATAAACAGCAGGCGGTACTCTTCAATCAATTCCCTGACCATATCAAAATATTCCACCTCTTCAAAACCAAATGCTTCCAGCGAATGGTTTGAAATCATCAGCTCGCGGGCGGCTTTACGAATGATAGCTGCATTTTCCATCCTGATATCGTAAAGTTCAGCCCCTTCGGCTCCGGCTACTTTTACGGTTAACTGCATGGCATCGGTTAACATTTGAGCTTTAGTAAACTGAAGGTGTTCATTGTCGTTGGGTATCAAATCGGAAATTTGACGCACCAGCTTAAAAATTTCTTCGCCTTTTTTGTAAATGGGCAAATTTTCAACAGCATCGTCATTTTCATCAAAACTCATCTTTCAGATTGTTTAGTTAAATCTTTAACTGCAAATTAGTACAACTTTGACACATTTCCCAAATATCGGGAATACAGTTTCCGGGTTAACATTTTAAAACAAAAATAACTTTGGGATTTCAGATTCCAAATCCCAAATGAATGCCCACAGAAAAATGCGTATGTTCTTTGTTAATCCCGAAACCAACCATCGGACCAAAATGAAAGTCGGAAATTGTAAATTCAACAACACTTTCGGCATGAAGCGCCGGCAGAATTTCATTTTCGCCGTCATGCTTTTCAAAAACTAATCCCGGTCCGGCATTAAAAGAGATAAAATGAAAAAGCCTGTAATTTACGAGCAGGTTTAGTCCGTTGTGCCATTCTTCTTCTCCTTTTATTCCCTCGTAGCCTATTCCCAGGCTCCATTTGCTTTCAACATTCAGTTTTCTCAGCAAGTGCAGATGCAGTGATGGATGAAGGTCTTGTTCACCGGAAAAAGAAGCAATCCCCGCTCCCACTCCAATGTGAAATTTGTGTTCATCGTGACGGTGATTGTGGGTATGATTGTGTACGTGCTGGGCATTGGCATCTGTAAAAACTCCCAAAAAAATTGCAATAAAAAATACAATGGAGACAATCTTTGATTTTTTCATCTAATATCTGTTTGTTTTTCGTATGAATAAAAATATGAAAGCTATTTTGAATAGTATTCCAACAATTTTCAGGTATCCGGGTTCAATAAAATAAACAGGATTTTTTAAATGTATACCCGAGAAGAAAAGTCCCAGACCCAAAATCAACAAAATTAATTCATACCCAGGCTGGTATTTTTTTGTTCTAATTCTATTGAAGATAAAATACACCTTAAATAATATACCTGTCACAATCAGAAAAACAGGGAAAGCAACATTATCGAGAATAATTTTTAAAATTATTCCAACGGTTAACAATGTCAATCCGACAAAAAGCGGCCATTTATTCTTCATTCTCTCCGGTTAAATTGAGTGCGAATATCGAAAATTTTCGGGAAAATCAACTCACGATTAAAAATTACGGTCCGTGTTTTTGGGGAGATTGGAACATAAAAAAAGGATTAAACTGTTTTTCAACAACTTAACCCTTTTAAATGTGGGGAGAGCAGGATTCTGCCGAAGGCATCCCTCTGGGGCCACGAAGTGATCCCTTCGGGAGAACCTGCGAAGGCTGAGCCAACAGATTTATCCCGAGTACTCGGGACCCCGTTTGACCGCTTCGATAGCTGTTAATCGTCTTAATTATTTTGTTAATGAAAAAAAGAGGCATGAAAAAAGCCTCACATCTTCGATGTGAGGCTTTGTGGGGAGAGCAGGATTCGAACCTACGAAGGCTGAGCCAACAGATTTACAGTCTGCCCCGTTTGACCGCTTCGGTATCTCCCCGAATTTTAATTGAGCCGAATCTCAGATTCGAACTGAGGACCCCGAGATTACAAATCACGTGCTCTGACCAACTGAGCTAATTCGGCTTATATTCAATTTTTCAAAACCGTTTA
>DATFJO010000484.1:0-2251 GCA_035269145.1 Tangfeifania sp.
TGTATTAAGCCCAAGACTCAAGGATGAAAAAGGCAAAAAAAACTCCCACCGAAGCGGGAGTACAGGATGTGAAACCGAAATGAAATTAGTTTTTGGCTTTTATTGAATTTTTCAGGGCTTTCGAAATAAATTTCCAGTACTGCCTGTGGAATTCAATACCTTCTTTACCCAGCAACTGGTGGTAGGTAGCTGGTGCATCCGAGGGGTGAAATTTCCAAAGCTCCATGTCTTCATAAAGAGCCGGGACTTCGGGGTGAAACTGCACCGCAAAAACATGCGGGAAACGACTGTGGGCAACAGCTTCAATGATTTCACCGTCGGGCGCCAGGGCAGTTATTTCAAGTCCTTTACCCAGTTTTTCGATGGCCTGGTGGTGACTGCTGTAAATAAGGGGTTCCGAAAATTTATTCACCTTTACATTTTCCCCAAAGAACGGATGTTCCGTGAACCGGATGGCATGCAGGTTGATGCCCATCAGGTTTGAATCTTCCGAAATCCTGTTCCAGTAATTGCAGTGCATGTTTGGTTTCCTGGTTTTTACAACCTGCTCAGGATTTTCGGCGCCAAAAATTTCTGCCGGAATGTCCTGGATCATGGTTCCGCCGGTGGCCACATTCATGGTTTGCATGCCCAGACAAAAACCGGTTACAAAATAGTCCGGGTTACCTTCCAGAAAAGGCTCAAACTGCTCGTTGCGGGAACTTCCGAGCAGGTGGAACAGGAAAGTGGTTTCAAAATAATGTCTTTCGGGGTCGGTAACTATCGATCGGGTATTTTCTTCGTTATAAACCCGAGGGGGAATATCGGGGCCGCCAAAAAAGAAAATTCCCGCCGAGTTTTCAAAAATCATTTTTAACTCACTGGTAAGTATGTTTTCTGCAAACAGGTTGCCGGCATCCAGTTTGCCTCTTACTTCGTGCAAATGAAATCCCTTTAAGTTGGCTGTATCTAAGTAATGAGCGGATTGGCTGAAGTCATATTTTTGATCCTCGAAATAAACTCCTGCAAAGTTTACTTTTTTTGTTTTTATTTTCAGCAAATTGTTCTCAATCAAATAATTTATGGTTTTGATATTCCAAACAGTAGGATTGGTAAGAATGATATATTGCTTTTTTTTATCAAAATCTTCCCTGAAAAAATTTTGGGCAAATAAGTTCAGCGAGAAAATCAATGCAGCAGCAATCAGAAATATTCGTTTCATTTTCTGAAATTTTCTTTCAAATATAAGATTATGCATTGAAACCGAAAGTTATCCCCGGCTTTTCAATGTTTTTAATTGTGATGTTTGCTCCAAATAATGAAAGAATTGTTCAGGATAACCGTAAACTTTTTATTTTTGCCTGAACTGAAATAATAACAAATCATGAAACGTGTCCTGAGAAGTGGATAAGTGCCATGAAATATCATTTAAAATTTAAAGCAAAAACGAATGAAATTCAATTTTAAAACATCTTACATTGTAGCCCTTGTGGCAGTAGTACTGGTACTTTTATTGTTTGGCGGCCGCATGTTTTTAATCATCGATGCCGGTGAGCGCGGGGTAGTTTTTCGTCCGTATACCACCGGGCTCGACAAAGAAAATATTTACGGCGAAGGATTCCACATTATTGCTCCATGGAACAAAATGTATATATACAATGTGCGGGAGCAGCAGCGGGAAGAAACCATGGATGTGCTCGACAAAAACGGTTTGTCGATTACTACCGATATTACTGTTCGTTTTAACCCGATTTATAACGAAATTGGGTTTCTGCATCAGCAATTTGGGATAAATTACATCAATGTGCTGGTGATTCCTGAGGTGCGGTCCACTGTGCGCCAGGTAGCAGGCCGCTATACAGCCGAGGAAATTTATTCGACCAAAAGAGCCGAAGTGGAACAAAGCATTAAGGATGAAACCCGGAATGTGCTGAGCCAAAATTACATCGAGATGAAAGCGCTGCTTATTCGTTCGATTAATCTGCCCGACCAGATTAAAAATGCAATTGAAAGCAAACTTCAGCAGGAGCAGGAGGCACTGGCCTATGAATTCAGGTTGCAGCGCGAAGAATCGGAAGCTGAACGCCGGCGTATCGAGGCTGAAGGTATTGCCAATTTCAACCGCATTATCAATGCCAGCTTAACCGACCAGATTCTGAAACAACGCGGAATCGAGGCTACCATCGACCTGGCAAAATCCGACAATGCAAAAGTTGTGGTCATAGGCAGCGGGGAGGAAGGACTTCCGTTGATCCTCGGTGGAAATAATTAA
>DATFJO010000485.1:0-3508 GCA_035269145.1 Tangfeifania sp.
TTTTTTGTATTTGCTTTGACGTATGTGAATGGTTTTTCGCTGAAAATCCACATCGGAGATTTTCAGGTTAATCACTTCCTGTCCGCGCAACCCGGCTGAGTAGATTAATGTGAGAACTATCCGTTGTTTCAAAAGTGCAGGAGCGCTGAAAAGTTCTTTCAGCTCAAGTTGGTTCAGGATTACGGGAAGCTTGGTATTTCCTTTTAGCGATGGCAAAGCGATAGCGTTTTTGTTCATTCCCAGCAGGCGGTAATAATAACGCAATCCGTACACCATATGCTTAAAACTGCTTCGCGAAGGGGATTTGGGGTCGCGGGCCAATGCGGCCAGGTACTCGTTAATTTCATCCGGATCGATCTGCTCCGGCAGTTTGCCGAAATGAACCACAAACAGCGCGATGCGCCGGATGTAATTATTTAATGTACTTTTACTCTGCCCACGCAAAGCAACTTGTTGTTCCAGCTTACGGACAACTTTTTCAAACTCAGGAACAAGCATAACAGCCTGCTCAACAATAGTAAAACCCGATTTCTTTCTCATAATTAGAATTTTTTGGTGAATAATTTCTAAGTATAGAGAGAATCGGGTATTTTTGAAATAGCTATCCGCGAAGGCGGGTTTAGTTCAACAAAGTACATATTTCAGAGCGGGGTTGGTGCGGTGTTGTTCGCTGGATTCTCGCAACATCGTTCCGTCCTGCCGGACAGGAACGCCTGCCTGCCGGCAGGCAGGCTCTCCGAAATCCGCCCCGGCAACATGTACCAACCGTTATGGGCATAATGAAAAACAAGGAGCTTCCGCAAAAATGACAGTAAAATAATTTGAATTTGTTATCTTTAGAGATAACTTTGCACAATGAGTCGACAAATCATATTTCACGGAGAATACTTTATTGACTTTTACAAGGAACTTGATGTTGGAATTAAATCAAAATTCAAATACGTGTTTGAATTGATAAGGCAAGTTGAAATAGTTCCTAAAAAGTTTTTAGCTCCAATAACAGGATACGAGGGACTCTTTGAAATAAGAATTGAATATCAATCAAATATTTACAGAGTTTTCTGCTGCTTTGACAAAGGAAAACTTGTTGTTCTTTTTAATGGATTTCAAAAGAAAACACAAAAGACTCCCAAAAAAGAAATTGAGAAGGCAATGAGGTTAAAAGAACAATATTTTAAACAGAAAAAATTGAAATCATGAAAGATTATAATGGAATAAGAACGTTTGACGAATTACTTGAACTCGAACATGGAAAAATTGGGAGTGAAAGCAGGAATGAATTTGAGGAAAATGCTCAAATGTTCATTGTGAGTGAAATGTTAAAAGAAGCTCGTAAAGAGGCAAAACTGACACAGCAGCAATTAGCAGAGAAAGCTGGAACAAAAAAAAGCTACATTTCCAAAATTGAAAATGCAAAGGGAAATATACAGCTTTCGACATTAATCCGAATTTTTGAAACTGGATTAAACCGAAAAATCGGCTTGACTTTTTTATAAAGGAAAACAAATTATGCCCCCATAATTTAAGCTATTAACAACCAGGTAAATAAATTAAAGATTAAAAATGAAGAGGCGTAGTTTTTTTAAATTGACAGGGACATCGGCGTTGGCTGCAGTTGCATCGAACGTTTTGGGGCAAAATTCAGCAGGGAGTGTTTCGGGTAAAAAATCGCTCACCAACCCGTTTGAAACAAAAGGGAAATGGTTTAAAGCGGCGTTGCATGTGCATACCACCAACAGCGATGGCGATGTGGATGTGGCCACCCGCCTGAAACAATACCGCGACAAAGGGTTCGATGTGGTGGCCGTTACCGATCACCGGACAACCAATGATTTATCGGGCTTTTCCGACAGGAAATTTCTGGCATTGAGCAGCATCGAGTTTCATCCCGAAACCTATTCCGGCGCTCCGACGCACCATTTCCTGGGCCTGGGATTGCCGCATCCTTACGCGTACAACAACAGCTTGCCGGCACAGGAGATGATTGACGATATAAAAAGCCTGGGGGCCAAAGTGTTTTATGCGCATCCGCACTGGACCGGCCATACTTATGAGGAGTTGACGGAAGTGTCGGGCTACCTGGGCGTTGAGGTGCACAACCAGGTGTGTGAGAATATGACTGACGGTGGAAGTGGGGCCATTTATTGGGACCAGATGTTAAATAAAGGCCATGTTTTATCGGGGCTGGCCACCGACGATGTGCACAAAAGCAGCGAGGTGGGCAAAGCCTGGACAATGATAAAAGCTGCACAACTTGACGATGAAAGTATTCTGGAAGCTATCGAAAACGGGTGCTTTTATGCATCCAAAGGACCGGAAATAAAAGATTACCGGTTGAGCAGCGAATTGACGATAAAGGTAGAATGTTCGCCTGCCAAAAAAATAGTGTTCAGAACAAGCGGCGCCGGTAACGGAAAAGTTTTCAGGGCTGAAGCCGGAGACAACCTAAGAAACGCCGAATGGGATTTGAGCGGGAAAAAGCCGAAGTGGGTGAGGTGTGAAGTGACCGATGAAAATGGCCACACCGCCTGGACAAATCCTGTTTTTCTCTGAATCCCGCAATGTAAATCCGGTAACGAAACAAAATGAATGAATGCCCTGGAAGTAAACTTTTTGAATTAGGCGTTTAATAGATATAAATAAAAATGCGGCTAAAGCCCTTTTTGATAGCATCTTATTTAAGCCGTCAGCTAAAGCAAACGGCAATATAGAACCAATGGAATTGGAATTGATATATAAATTGCCGTTCACTTTTAGTGAACGGATTTATGGAATACAGATTACAGAAGGGTTTTCCCGGATGGATTCCTTCGGAAAACCCCATTATCAAACATATTTACAAAGTGCCTAACTCAATAAACTTTTTTCCGTGGTGCTAAAAATCCCGGGCATTTATTTCGGATGATACCACCTCTTACAATTTTCAGAATAAATTTTGTCAATTACTTCTTTGGGAAGTTGCAGTCCCTGGAATTCGCCGTCAATTAAATCGCTGGTCATGGTGTGGTCGGTAACGAGGTATTCCCAGTCGTTGAGCCAGGTTTCGTGCATTCGCTGCTGCATCGCTTCCGGGTTTCCGCCGCGGTCGATAATGTCGGTTCCGTAAAGAATGCGGTCCTGGTAGTCGATAAAAAAGTTACGCACCTTTTCGCGGTCTTCGCGGGTTTGGTAAAACAGTTGGCCCATGCGGGCGGCCATGTCCATGGCGGTGTTGGGAAAGCGGTCGAGAAACGCTGCCATTTCATCCACGCTCCATTCGAGGCTCGCCAAATGGCACCCGATAAACGTGAGGTCCGGATTTTTTTCAAGCATCCGGTCGCGGGAGGCCATTTGCTCTTCGTACGACGGGTATTCCGGGTGTTTGTACATGTGGTACTGCGGGTTTCGTGCAAAATAGCCGCTGTCGTTTTTGGTGGTCATTTCATCTAACGGGAGCCAGCAGTTTTTGGGCTCGCCCAGGTGGCCCACCAGCGGAATGTTGTTTTTGGCGAGGTGTTGAAATACCGGG
>DATFJO010000486.1:0-4068 GCA_035269145.1 Tangfeifania sp.
GGACATGGACCACTCAGGACCAACCAATTTCCTTCCGCCGGTTGGAGAAGACCCGGTAACAGGGTTAACCATGATTTATGAAAACGGTGTGCGCATGAACCACAAACAGTGGGGTACCGACGACGACTTTAACGCCGTTCAGTTTATCGGCACCGAAGGACGGATTGAAGTAAGCCGCAGTTTCCTGCGTACCTTCCCCGACAAAAGCCTGGCAAAAGCAGAACTAAAACCGGGCGACAAGCGCGTGTACTACAGCGACAACCATTACCAGGACTGGGTGGATGCAATGAAAAAACGCACCAGGCCTGTTTCGGATGTTGAAACCGGGCACCGCACCGCATCGGTTTGCAATGTAACCAACATTGCCTACGAACTGGGCCGCCCGCTGGTTTGGAACCCGGAAACCGAAAAATTTGAAAACGACGATTATGCCAATCTCATGGTGGGCCGCTCCTACCGCGGAAAATGGGATTATACCGATTTCTGATGAGCTTTAAAAAATATTCCCTGAAGGTTGCAACAACCTTCAGGGTTTTTATTTTCTTACTCATCCTCCACGCAGCCGGTCTTTTTGCCGGTTGCTCTGTTTATTCTGCATTCAATACTGTTTTTAACGAAGAGTGGACACAAAATCAAATAATCGCACCAAAAACAGGAACCCCACGCATAGAATACCTCAATTCCATTCCCGTTATTCACCTTTACGGAAATCCTTACGAAATGGGAAACCAGTATGGAAAAATTCTCAATAAACAATTGGAAGCCCTCGAATTCATTTCCCAAAAATTCTTCTCCAAAGCAACCTTTGAAAAATACCTTGAACAGGCCGAAAACCTGCAACCAAATTTACCGTACGAAACCCTGGAATTTATTTCAGGAATGGCAGTTTCTTCCGGTGTTGATTATCACCGGCTGCTTGCTCTTAATACAGTTCCCAAAACAACATGCAGCGTTTTGGCTGTTTGGGGAGACGCTACTTCTGACGGCAGATTACTGATGGGGCGCAATGCCGATTATAATTTTAAAAAAATAAACAAAGGCCTGGGATTAATAGTGGTAAAGCACCCCAACACAGGTAACGCAACGGTTTCCTCCTCTTTTTTAGGACTTGCAGGCACTTTTACCGGCATGAACGAAAAAGGCGTTTGCTACGGAAATATGCTTGTTTACAATGGGTTTGAGAAAGAAAACTATACCGGCGGACTTCCCGTTCAGCTACTGATGCAACAGGCGGCTGAAAACTCAAATACTGCCAGGGAGATGACTGATTACCTGACAGCGCGAAAACACATCATTCCGGTAAATGTAATGTGTGCCGACAGCACAGAAGCAATTGTACTGGAGCTCGGTCAGGAGAAATTTGCCATCAGGGAAGGAGAAAAAAAAGTTTTGGCAGCAACAAATTACTTTTATTCATCCGGAATGTTTGAAAGCCCGGAAAATGATCTTCGGCTGTCGCTGTTGTTAAACGTAGCACGTAAAAATTACGGACAATTCAATCTCGAAAATTTAAAAACCGCCATGCACCATGCCAGGAGGCGCAATCAAAATCTACAGTGTGTTTTGTTTGAACCTTCGCTAAAAACAATGCATGTTTCAATGAATAATGTGCCTGCTTCGAAAGGACCTTTTTTTGCATACAACCTCGAAAAGCTGTTTGAGAAATAAGCAATTCATTCAACCCGAAATCCTGCTATGGCTTTTTTTCCTCAAGTCGTGCGAAATAACGTTTCCGGGCTTCTTCCGGATCGGCACCGACCGGTATATAAATTTTTGTTCTTAAATCAATAACCACTGCCTGTAAATTTTCTAAATCGGGTGATTTAACAGCAGCATTTTTTTTATTATCGTACATTATATTCTATTTTTTGTGTTAATTTCCAAACTATTCTGATTAAAGCACTTTTAACAACAACTTTTGTTTATTTGGAGTATCTTCTTTAGTAGAATACAAATAACAAATCGTATTGTTTCAGCCATTTAAAGTAAATTTTGTTAAAAGCTTACTCTGTATTTTCTAAATAAACATAATTTAGGATAGGACATCAAATATACAATAACTATACCAATAATTAAAATCCATGGATAATCATTATTTTGAATTCAATAAATAACTCGCAGCACATTTGCTGAATTTAATTTAACGCCAGCTAAAGCTGGCCTTCCCCTCCTTGGAAAAAGGAGGGGAAATTTCGTAGTTCACATCTTATTTTGTACTCCAGATATTCTGCGTAGTACGAATTTCTCCTCCCGGAGAGGAGGAGTACCCTGGCTTGCCAGGGGGAGGTGGTTCCTAATAATCGCATCGCTTTGTGCTGAAACGTGGGCACCTTTAAAAACCCGCCCACAAACAACCGCAGCGGGAAAAGATAAAAACCCTCCACACCCCTGCCGCCAAATAAACAAATGATGATACCACCTGCCTTTGTGCCAAAAACATCAACACCGCCAGCGCCAGCGGAATCAGAAATTCAAGAAAGGGAAGGGTGGATTTTTTTATGGGTATGGTTTTTTATTTTTTCAATTTGAAATCTATTCCAAACATGATGTAATTATACAGGTATCCTTTAGTTCCGATGTGCATATTAACTGGCCGTAACTCAATGGCAACTTTACTCTTTTCAGGGGCTATTCGTAAGCCAACCGATGCATTGCCTCCAAAATACAACGTAAAGAAATAGTCGGAACTGTTGTTATTTTCTGATGGCCAGCCACCGGTTCCGAGCAACCCTCTCGAGTAATTCATAAATCCGCCTCCTGTGGTTACTATCGAGGCAGCTTTGTACCGAATCAAATCGTAATGTACATTAAATCCCAGTGTGGTCATCCGGTAAAACTGGTCGCGGGTATCTGTAATGCCAAGTGGTAAAAATCCCCCGTACAGCATATTCGGATTTATCCGGACCCTGTTTTTTTCACCTACACTTTTCTGCCAACCTATAGAGTAAACCAATCCCACTCCTATTTCCCGCAGGCCTTCATTAATACCGATTCCAATCCCTGTTTTAACCGAGGTTCTTTTGAATTCAGTTTCCTGGGAATAAAGGGGGTTTGCGGACAGTAGGAAAAAACCTGCCAGCGTCAACAAAAAAAGAGATTCAAGAAAGCGAAGGGTGGATTTTTTCATGATGATTAATGTTTTTTCCAAAAGCTTCTAATTTTTACAAAAGCACGGATTGTGTCACAGGCATCCCTTTAGGATAAATCCGCACCAGCGGAATGACTAAACAACCGCGCCGGAATATAATAAAAACCTTCCACACCGCTGCCGCCAAATAAACAAATGATGATACCACCTGCCTTTTGGCCAAAAAATACTACATAAATAAAACTTATAATTCACTATTGCTTTGATATTTAACCGGAAATACTTAAATTTAACGAAATAAATTTTTAACTAATAAATACCCGGTATGCTCTAACCATTCAAAAACCTGAAAAATTGTACCAGCCCATGTGCAAACCTGAAAATACATTTCAAACAGTTACTGCCACCGGTAAACCCTATCAGAAAAATTACAGGCCTGAAATAGCCGCCAACCCGGTCAATATACCTAACCGGGCAGGCACCGGCAAGCTAACAGGCCGCCCTACCAATAAACAGTTCATTTTATTAATTCTTTAAACCTTAAAAAAATGGGAAATATGAGTGAAAGTAAAAAACGGGATTTTGTAAGCCAGTTAATAATTTTGCTGGAACAAAATGCCCCTGCGCTAACCGATAAAGGTTACGAGCCGGCGAATAAAATCGCCCAGTTACAACTGGAAATCACCACGGCCGATGAGGCTGAAGCCCGGCAGGCAGAGGCCCAGGCCGCTGCCAAAGATGCCACAAAGCTGGCGCAAAACACGCTCGATGTAGCTTACCGCGATGCATCGGCAACAGTAGACCTGATTTCGGGTTTGCTGGGAAAAAACAATAACCTCCTGGGTGAAATCAGGAAAATGAGAAGCTAAATAACTATCACCCGGGCAGTGTGGCAAGTGCCGGCTTGCCTGCCCGGATGAATTTTTCAGTCATCCTGAGCGTAGCCGAAAGTTGCCACGTCACCCTGAGCGGAGTCGAAG
>DATFJO010000487.1:0-3312 GCA_035269145.1 Tangfeifania sp.
GTAGAACGAACCCCGATTGGTCATTAGTTCCGCAATGCCTTCCATGTCGGTTCCCCGCGAGGCAAATGGCAGGAACAATCCCATTTCGCCTCCGGCTCTCACCGGCTGTTCCGGATGTGAGGATACTTTGGTTGCTTCAAGATACTTGATGTTCATGTCGGCTTTAAAACGAAGAATGTCGCGCACCTGTCCGTATTCTCTTCCCGCAGAAGGAACTATTTCATCGGTACCCGGAATCGTTTTTACCAGGTTGTCATTCTCAAAATCTTCCCATGTTTGGTACGGTTCACCTTTAATGCCCACTTCATATTGGTTCCAGGCTTCTGCTAATTGTTCTGTGGAATTGTACTTCTCTTTTACCCATGCTTTAAAAGGAGTTTCATCCTCCGACCGCAAATAGGCATCAGGTTCATGAAAATAGACTTTGTTCTGATATTCAACCGGATTTTTTTTCCAGGCTTCCAAATGTTTATAAAGAACCTCATTTTGATATCTCTGCATTTTGGGATTCTCCCGCGCTTCCCGGATGCTCATGTCCTTTGGCAGACCAAGCTTTTTAAGTAATTCCGGAGTAATGTCCTCCCAACCTCCTTCGCCATACCAAAACGGAATAATGCCTTCATCCATCGCAATTCTTAAAGTTTCATGTTCTGGCCATTCCGGTGTTCCCATGGTCTGTTTCAGGTTAGTAAAGCCGAGTTCCTTCATCATCCTGAAATGACGGCGCATATCTTCTTCGGTGCAACCCGCCCACGGCAGAAAAACCACTCCGTAAGGCATTGGAGCCAGTTCGCGGAATTTTTGCTGCATCGGACTGTCGTGCATCGAGTCGTATAAATCGTGGTAGAATTCATTCTCCTGGGCAATTGCTTCAGAGCATACTGTAAGAAGTATCAGAAAAGTGAGGCAACTAAAAACTGTTGGAATTATTTTTATCGAAGTAGTTTTTTCCATAGTTAGGTTAAGTTCAATTTTGAAATAAAAGTAATGCTTTGAATGATTTCATACAAGACGATTTCAAAATGTAAAAATCATGAAACTTCACGACGCTTTTATGTAATTCCGTTTCAAACGCATGGAATTTTGTATTTTTCACCTTTCAGGAAAAGTAACTTTTTCCATTAAAAGTGAATAATAACTAAATTGGCAGAAAAGAAATAAATCATGAGCCTGAATCGACGCAACTTTATTCTGAAATCGGCTGCCGGTGCAGCCGGAGCATTCATCGCAAAAACCGGAACTGCTCAAAATTTTTACAGTAAAAACGAATACGGAAATTTACTGTTTGGGAGTACTAACGATTCCGGCGTTCTGGAAGAAGCCCGAAAAAACATTCGTAAAATACGCCAGCGCGACGCCCGTATTCAGTTTTTGAATAAAAACGGGCAACCACTAAAAAACAAAGAAGTTGCTGTGGAGCAATTGTCGCATCAGTTTTTGTTTGGCGATAATAACTGGAAAATGTCGGCCATGGTGCGTAACGGAATGGCTGAAACCGATCGGCTGAAATACTACCGGAAACGGTTTGCTGAAATTTTGAATTCGCTAAACACTACTGTTTACTGGACAGAGCGGCCACGAAACGATGCTGCAAAAACACAGGATTTTCAGGGAGAAGTGCAGTGGGATGATTTTGAGGAGTCGGTAAACTGGGCCAATGCACACGGTTTAACTGCCAAAGGCCACCCTATGTACTGGACCGTTCCGAAGGCCATTCCGGAGTGGCTGGCAAAATATCCGTATGAAACGCACATGAAATTTGTGGAGGTGCGCATTCGCAACCTGGCAGCGCGGTTTAAAAACCGGGTGAAAATTTGGGATGCCGTAAATGAAATGCTGTGGGAACCACATCCGAAAAATTTGTCGAAACGCCAGTGGCCCTGGTGGGAAACCACCGAAAACATGGTGGATTACATTGGGAAAGTGATTTCGTGGGCGCGCGAAGAAGACCCGAATGCATTGTATGCCATAAACGATTATGGCTTGTCGAGCACAAAATTCGGAGATAAAACCGCACAAAATGGAAAATTGGTGAATGCAAAGGTTCAGCGCAAACGATACGTTGAACTGATGAAGCGGCTTGGCGATGCCGGTGTTTCGCCCAACCTGATGGGGATTCAGTGCCACACTGGCTGGCTGACATCCGGTCAGCAAGTGGCTTTTTACGATGAAATGTCGGAAGCAGGAATTCCGCTTACTGTCACCGAGTTCTGGGCAAGCATTAATGAGTTGAAAGATATTTCACAAAAAGCCGTTGAAGGAGAGGAATGGAGAAGTTTTGCCGGCAATAAGAAATATGAAAACCTGAGTGATGAAGAACTGATTGAAATCCGGGATAAATATATTTTGGATTACCTCACCTGCGCATTTGGACATCCGAATATTCATTCGTTTTATTTCTGGGGATTTATCGGAATGGCGGTTCAATTCAAAAATGAATACGATTCATCGCATGAAATTCAGCCCATTTTTCAGAAAGTACATGATCTGATACATAAGGAGTGGAAAACAAGCCTGACGCTAAAGACAGATGAATCGGGAGTAGTAGATTTCCGCGGTTTTTGCGGCGATTATTCTGCACAAATCAAACCGGAAAACGGGCCTGCTATCGGTAACAAATTTGATATCGACAATAATAAAGAATTGAATTCAGTAGTTATTAAAACTATTCTTACCTGAGATGAAAAGAATCTTGTTTATTCTAATTTTACTGGCTTTCAGCCAGATTATATTTTCTCAAACTTCACCCGTTCATCCCCGCGGAATTATCAAGGCAAGTGAGTTGGAGCATATTCGTAATCGTTTGGATAACGAACCCTATAAAACCTGGTTTGAGAAAATTAAAACAACTACGCAAAAAGCAGAGCAGGAGGTGGACCATTCTGATCCGTATTCTGTTTCGTACCTGGCTTTGAAACAGGCGCAGATGCACATTCTGACAGGAAAAAACTCTTTGGCTGAAAAATGTTATGCGACACTTCAGAGAGTGATCCATGATTCAATTTATAATGATCCGATTTCCCGTGGTTTGACGCGAGCAACTATGCTTTTTTGTACAGCAATGAGTTACGATTTTTGTTTTAACGCCTGGGATGAAAATCAGCGAAAGGAAGTGGCTGAGAAACTTTTTCAAACCATGCTAACGGTGAATTCCAATATGGGATTTTCAGCCAACTATGCCATGGAGTCGAACTGGAACGGGGTACGCTGGGGGAGTGCTTTGCTGGCGGCGCTGGTTTACGATGATTTGGAGGGAAAATATGATCGCAATCCGGCATTACCTTTTGTCTGGGACATTCAGAAAAGACTGCA
>DATFJO010000488.1:0-2832 GCA_035269145.1 Tangfeifania sp.
AAAACAAAAAAACGGGAAAGGCATTTGCCCTTCCCGTTTCAATTTTATAAAATCTGTTTTTATACGTTGTAAGTTGAAGATGCGGTATCGCCGCCGCGGCCGGTCCAGTTGGTGTGGAAGAATTCGCCACGTGGTTTGTCAACCCGTTCGTAGGTATGTGCACCAAAATAGTCGCGCTGAGCCTGCAGCAGGTTGGCCGGCAGTCGTTCGGTGCGGAAACCATCGAAGTAGGTGAGGGCAGCAGTAAGTGCCGGTATCGGCATTCCGTTGGTAAGTGCTGTGGCACAAACCCTTCGCCAGCCTTCCTGTGCTGCTTCCACTTTCTCTTTAAAGAATGGATCGAGCAGCAGGTTAGGCAACTCCGGATTTTTTTCGAATGCTTCCTTGATGTCAGCTAAAAATATAGAACGGATAATACATCCACCTCGCCACATCAAAGCGATTCCACCATAATTCAAATCCCAGCTATATTCTTTTGCGGCTTCCATCATCAGGTTGTAACCCTGAGCATACGAAATAATTTTGGAGCCGTAGAGTGCCATTTTCAGGTCGTCGAGGAATTGTTTTTTATCACCGTCGAATTTTGGAGTTGGTCCGTTAATCACTTTTGACGCTTCCACGCGCAATTCTTTTTGTGCTGAAAGACAGCGTGCAAAAACTGATTCGCCAATTAACGTAAGCGGAATTCCCAAATCGAGCGCTGAAATACCGGTCCATTTTCCGGTTCCTTTTTGTCCGGCTGTATCGAGAATCATTTCAACCGTTTCCTCGCCGTTTTCATCTTTATAACCCAAAATATCGCGGGTGATTTCAATGAGGTAACTGTCGAGTTCTTCTTCGTTCCATTTTTTGAAAACCTCGTGCATTTCATCGTTGCTCATTCCCAGCAGGTTTTTCATAATGTGGTAAGCCTCGGTAATAATCTGCATATCGCCGTACTCGATACCGTTGTGCACCATTTTTACAAAGTGGCCTGCACCGTCCTGTCCAACCCAGTCGCAACAGGGCTGACCATCTTCCACTTTGGCAGCAACCGACTGAAAAATATCTTTTACATGCGGCCATGCATCCGGCGATCCGCCCGGCATCATCGACGGGCCTTTCAGTGCGCCCTCTTCGCCACCTGAAACACCGGTTCCGATGTACAGAAAACCTTTACTTTCCACATATTTTGTGCGGCGAATGGTGTCGGGGAAGTGGGAATTTCCACCGTCGATAATAATGTCACCCGGTTCGAGGTAAGGCATTACTTTTTCAATAAAATCATCCACAGGTTTGCCTGCTTTCACCAGCAGCATCACTTTTCGCGGACGCTCGAGTGAGGCCACCAGTTCTTCAATTGAATGTGCGCCGATGAATTTTTTTCCGGCCCCGCGACCCTCAATAAATTTGTCTACTTTGTCTACTGTCCGGTTAAAAACCGCCACAGTGTAACCTTTACTTTCCATGTTCAATACCAGGTTTTCGCCCATTACGGCTAACCCGATTAATCCAATGTCAGCTAATTTTTTCATATTCATTATTTTTTATTTGATGTTATTTTTTTGAACCACATAGGCACATAGGTCACATAAGATTCTATTGTGTTCTATGTGCCTACTGTGGTTTTATCTTAAATCCAAGTCCTTTAAGTTTTTTCAATGTTTCTGTTTCCATATTTTTCGCATCAATAGAATGTGCATGGAATTCTCTCCGAACAGGGTAATCACCCCGGAGTTGCTCAAACTTTTCAGGTGCTTCCCGTAAGTCTTCATCGTCATTTTCAATTTCGTAGGTTGAAAGCACGGCTTCCGCCAAAATGGAATATTCCCTGCGCTGGTTTCCATCAATTTTAATTACCGGGTTTGCAGGGGGCTCAATATTTGTTGGTTCCCAGTCATCAATTCCCAAATTAAAAAAACGACTGATGGCCTGCACGCTCATTTTAGTCCCGTTGGCTTTCCCATCTTTTGAATAGCCGGCAATGTGCGGTGTTCCGAATTCCGCAATATTTAATAAATCCAAATCGATGTCCGGCTCATTCTCCCAGCAATCGAGGATGAATCCTGAAATATCGCCGGCCTCATACGCACTATATAAAGCTTTGGAATTGAAAACTTCTCCGCGACAGGAATTGATGAGTAGCGGTTTTTTATTCAGATTCCGAAGAAATTTTTCATTCACTAGGTGGAAAGTTGCGTCTTTTCCGGCCATGTTGAGCGGCACATGAAAAGTGATAATATCTGCTTCCTGCTGAATTTTTTCCAGTGATACAAACTTTTCCGGGCCTTCCACTCTTTCGCGTGGAGGGTCGTTTAGCAAAACACGCATTCCGATTGTTTTACAAAAATGCGCCACTTTTTTACCAACATGGCCAACACCCACAATTCCGATGGTTTTATTTTTCAGGTCAGTTCGTTTCCTCATCGACCATGCGAATAATGCTGACGCCATGTATTGATTTACACTTTCGGCATTGCAGCCGGGTGCATTTGTCCATTCGATACCCGCTTCTTTGCAATATTCGGTGTCGATATGATCGTAGCCAATTGTGGCGGTGGCAATAAATTTTACGTTCGAACCTTCCAGCAGTCTGCGGTTACATTTGGTGCGTGTGCGGGTAACCAAGGCATCGGCATCCTTAACTACATCAGGCGTTGTTTGGCTTCCCGGCAAATAAACAACCTCGGCAAAAAGTTCGAAGGCGCCGCGTATATAAGGTATTTTATCGTCGATTATTATTTTCATGTTTACTTTTCTATTGTGCCCTATGTGCCTATTGTGGTTCACCTTAAATACCACATAGGCACATAGAACACATAGTTATTCTGTTGGTAATTTTTTAAAATATTC
>DATFJO010000489.1:0-4897 GCA_035269145.1 Tangfeifania sp.
GTTCGCCATGCTTAATTTCAGGTATATTTTGATTTTGAAATAAAGCTCTAATTTAAAGAAAAATGGTCATTGTGGAAGAATTTCAAGAAGCAAAAAAAAATTCCATAGAAATAGATTTCAAATTACAATAGGATGCAATTCAAATCATTACTATGAAAGTAAAGAAAATGCCGTCACTAAAAATCAGCAACGGCATTTTTCCCTTAAAAAATTCAGAAATTTCCTACTTCAATCCGTTGGCCAGCATGTAATAAATTTCATTCCAGCGGAGTTCTTTTTTGAATTCAGTAACATTGGTTTCTTTGTCGATAACCACAAACTCCACATCGGCATATTCGGCAAATGTTTCAATATATTCCGGTGTGAGCGCCAGTGTGTAGGCCGAATGATGTGTTCCGCCGGCATAAATCCAGGCTGCAGCTCCGTCAGCCAAGTTAGGATGTGTTTTCCAGAAAGCGGAAGCCACCGGCAATTTCGGCATTTTATCCAACGGTTCAATCACATCGAGCGTATTTACAATAATCCGGAAACGATTGCCCATATCGATTAAAGTCACATTCATAGCATCGCCGGTAGCGCTCTCAAAAATGAGGCGGGCCGGTGCATCTTTTCCGCCAATTCCAAGCGGATGCACCTCGAGCCGCGGTTTTTTAGCTGCAATCGATGGGCATATTTCCAGCATGTGCGCTCCCAAAACTGCTTCGTTGGCCGGGTCGAGATGATAGGTATAATCTTCCATAAACGAACTGCCGCCTTCCATTCCGGCCGACATAGTTTTTATAATACGCAGCATGGCAGCCTGTTTCCAGTCGCCTTCGGCACCAAAACCATAACCGTGTGCCATCAAACGCTGGGATGCCAGTCCGGGCAACTGATTCAATCCGGTCAGATTTTCAAAATTGGTGGTAAAGGCTTTAAAATTACCATCTTCCAAAAAATGTTTCAATGCAATTTCATAGCGTGCCTGTACCCTTACATTTTCGTGGTATTCGCCATCGGGTTTGCAATTTTCAGCCACTTCATACAAAGCTTCGTATTCTTTATAAAGTACATCAACTTCTTCATCCGATACTTTATCAATATATTCAACCAAATCGCCTACTCCGTAAGCCCCGATTTGCCAACCAAATTTTATCTGGGCTTCCACTTTGTCGCCTTCAGTTACAGCCACTTCGCGCATATTGTCGCCAAAACGGGCAATTTTCATTCCCTGCGAATCGGCCCAGCCAATTGCTGTGCGGCACCACACCGCAACCTGGTCCTGTACTTTTTCATCCTGCCAGTGGCCAACAACTACTTTTCGGTTTTTCCGCATGCGGGAGTTGATAAAACCAAATTCACGGTCGCCGTGGGCACTCTGATGCAGATTCATGTAATCCATGTCAATTTCGCTCCAGGGCAAATCGCGGTTGAACTGGGTATGCAAATGCATGTAGGGTTTGCTCAGGGCTTTCAGTCCGGCAATCCACATTTTTGCAGGCGAAAAAGTATGCATCCAGGTAATTACACCAATGCATTTTTTATCGGCACTGGCTTGAACGCAAATGTCCAGAATTTCATCGGGCGTTTTAACCACCGGCTTGAAAACAATGCTCACCGGCATCTTTCCCGATAAATTCAATCCGTTAACAATTGCTGAAGAATCTTTATCAACCTGTTTTAGGGTTTCAGGTCCGTACAGGTGCTGGCTTCCGGTTACAAACCAGACTTCGAGTTGGTTTAAATCTAACATCTTTTAGCTTTTTGAATTTCAAGCTAAAAATAAGAATAATTTTTTAAGGGTAAAAGTTACGCTTAAAAATATTTTCGAAAACTGGACCTGTTTTGTTCTTTCTTGTCAGGAAATTTTAAAATACGGGGCATTTTTGTCGATTCCCATGTAGTAACGCATCAACATTAAATATTTTTCGAGAAGTGATGGCAGCAAGAAATTTTCGCGGACATGCTCAATCGCATTTTTCCCGATTCCTTCTGCTTCTTCAGAATGAAGCAACAAGTATTTCATCTTCTTCTTTATCTGGTCAATATCAAATGGCTCAACCAAAAAACCGGTTTCATTATCGATTACCTGCTGTGAAATTCCTCCCACATTGCTCCCTATTGCCGGGGTTCCCTGCCAAAGCGCTTCGGTTACCACCAATCCAAATCCTTCCTTGGTGGAAACATGCACAAACTGGTTGGCCAGTCGCATCAACGCACCAATATTTTCGTCATTGTTTTCAATGTTCATCAAAAGAAAAATATCCATGTCGTTGTCACGTTCTTCCATCATCTGCCCATACATGGCCAGTCCGTCAGGATCATCGGTGGCCGTGTTTCCCACCATCACCAAAATCGGTTTTTTCTTCTGAACCTCTTTGTCTTCTTTTACCTCTTTAAAAGCTTTGATAATGGTGGCCTGGTTTTTATGAATATCGTAACGCGACACTGCCAGCACAATTGGCCGGTCGCCGTCGATGTTGTGTTTATTGAAAAGTGGATCCAGAATTCTTCGTGCTTCGTTTTCGGTAAGCTGCATATTCTTTCTGCTGAGCGGGTCAATTGAAGGCGAAATGCCGTAAACCGGCTTTCTCACTCCCTGCTTCACAAATCGTTTATCGGTGAAAATTGCACCGTCGTAATGGTTGATAAACGGCAGGAAAAAATTCCAAATCAATTTGTTGGCCGAAGTTGTATCGATATGACACCGCCAAAGTTTCGGGCCTTCGTAATTACCAAAAACCGAGGTAGCACAAGGTTGCGGATCGTGCACCACCGTCAAATCGGCCTTTACATAGTAATTTTCAAAATTTTTCACCGCATTATCAATGTAAACACCGTGTAACTCTTCGGCACTGAAAGGCTGGTCAACCCCTTGAATTAAATCGTGAAACTTTTTGGTTACAAAAAAGAAATCTTCGGTATGCGCTTCCATACAATGCCATTGCGCATTAACCCCGAGACCTTTTGCCAGCGGAACCAGGCTCTTAAGCATTTCGGCCACTCCTCCGCCTTCGTAAGTTGAATTTACGTGCGCCCAAATTTTATTTTCGAGTGGCGCAGCCAGCTTTCTCAAACTCTCTATCTTTTTGAAACCAACGGCCTCCCGGTAATGGATTAAATCAATTGCCTGGAATGGCGGTTGTTTTTCTAAATATTTTTCCGATTGATCATGAAACATAGTCAATAATTTTTCAGTTCAACTTCTAAAATATTTTGGATTATCAGGTTTTGTGCTTCAAAAGCAAAGGAGTTTTGATTCTTTGTTCGCTGCAATCTATAAGATGAATAAGATGAAATTAAACTCTCAATGATTGAGCTTTCTATACTGGATTTTTCAAATTCCATACCACAGATTTTTTTGAATAAAATCCAATTATTCAGAGTATTATCTCTGTTCTTCAGCGAAATGTAGGTTTTACAATTCAACAATACAAGTCTTTTAACAAATAATTATGAAAATTCCTTATTTTTTGGATGTCAACAGGATTAACTTCTTAAAACATTGTAAGAAAAATACTTACATGGCAATGCCATTTTTCTGACCAAAAATGAAATAAAAACAAATGATTACATCCTCTAAAGATGAATTTTATTTGCACAATTACCGAAACATCGTCATCAGCAGGAGAGAGAACATAACTCACTTCAGACATAACACGTGAAATTAACTTTTACCACATGTTCATAACTTTCAGCAAGAACATTAATAATCAATTTAAAAACTACTAAAAATCCCTTTAGGAAACCAATTTTTTTGCCGTGCTGTCAATTACTTCCCAGGCATTTTCAACGTGTTTTTCCCCGGTATTTGTTTGCCCGATACTCATTCGCAACACAATCTGTTTGTTCAATTTAGTATGCGTAAAAAAGATTTTCCCTTGCTCATTAATTTCATTCATGAGTTTCAAATTAAAATCGTCGCCGGATTTGTGTCTGAAGCAAACAAGATTAAGTGGTGGTTCCACGATCAATTCAAAATCATCAGAATTTTGTATCCACGAGGCAAATTTTTGAGCAATTTCCACATGCTTTCTGATATGGTGCTGCAATCCCTCAACACCGTAATGACGAATGACAAACCACAATTTGAGTGATCTGAAACGCCTACCAAGCTGGACATGCCAGTCGCGGTAATCGAAAACAGCACCCGATTCGGTAGCTTTATTTTTCAAATATTCGGGCAAAATGGAGAATGTGTTGATTAACTCATTTCTGTTGGCCACCCAAAAAACATCGCAATCGAAGTTGGTAAACATCCATTTGTGCGGATTGAAACAGTAACTATCAGCAAGTTCAACTCCATTGTTCAGGTACCTGAATTCAGAACAAAGCATTGCTGTGCCCGACATAGCAGCGTCCACATGCAGCCAGCAGTTTTCACGCCGGCAGATTTCCCCAATTGCGCGAACCGGATCCATTGCGTTGGAGGAGGTGGTGCCAATGGTTGCACACACAAAAAATGGTTGGAGACCGTTTTCTTTATCTTGCTGAATTTGTTTTTCAAGCATTTCAGGATGCATGGCGAATTTTTCGTCCACTTCAATTGCCCGCAGATTTTCCTTTCCAATACCGGCCATTTTTATGGCTTTTTCGAGCGACGTGTGTGTTTGCGTTGAAACATACGCCACCAGTTTTTGCCGGACACCTGTTTTGTTCGACTCAAATTTTGTAGCACGTTCACGGGCCGCAATCACGGCAGTCAGTGCCGAAGTGGATGCTGTATCCTGGATAACTCCACCTCCGGTTGATGTGGATTTAAATTTATCGGGCATCTCCATCATTTCAGTTAGCCAGTCGAGTACACGGGTTTCCAGCTCGGTGGCTGCCGGACTGGTGGCCCAAATCATTCCCTGGACACCCAGACCTGATGATGCCAAATCGCCAAGAATAGAGGGAAAAGAAGTATTTGCAGGGA
>DATFJO010000490.1:0-3023 GCA_035269145.1 Tangfeifania sp.
CATATTTTAAGGTAAAAGCAGAATTAAAACCTTTTATTAGCTTAAATTAAATTACAAATACAAAATAGTGGGTTCAAAATCATCATGATGTAAATCATTGCTGTTTGTCTTTACAGATTACTGTTTTATAGTACACTTTTACTTATTTACAGCTAATAAAATGAAGAGGTTTGAAAAAGATGATTATTTTTAATGCATCAAGCTAAATCAAAACAAAATGAAAAAAATCCTGCTTCTGGTTTTATCGGTTACACTTGTCGCTACTCTTGCGTTTGCACAGGAAAAAATTAATGTAGTTGTTATTGGCGCTCACCCCGACGATGCCGACGGCGATGCCGGAGGTACGGCTATTAAATTTTCTGAAATGGGGCACAACGTTTTGTTTGTTTCGCTTACCAACGGCGATGCCGGTCATCATGAAAAAGGTGGCGGAGCACTGGCAAAAATCAGGCGGCAGGAAGCACAGGAAGCCGGAAAAAGATTTGGTGTGGAATATATTGTTCTGGACAATCACGATGGCGAATTGATGCCGACGCTTGAAAACCGCAAGGACGTAATCCGGCTTATTCGGCAGTGGAATGCAGACGTGGTGATCAGTCACCGCCCAAATGATTATCATCCGGATCACCGGAACACTTCGATTTTGGTGCAGGATGCTGCTTACATGGTTATTGTGCCCAATGTGGCTTCGGATGTATCACCTCTTAGAAAGAACCCGGTGTTTTTATACGCACAGGATCGGTTTCAAAAACCGTATCCTTTTGAACCGGATATTACTGTTGATATTACCGATGTTTACGACCAAAAAATATACGGAATGGCCGCTCACGAATCTCAATTTTTTGAGTGGCTGCCCTGGACCAGCGGACGCCTGGATGAAGTGCCCGAAACCGAAGAAGCACGCCTGAAATGGCTGGCCGGGCTGCACAAACCACGAATTACCAAAGGAATGCGTGAATCGCTTGTAAAATGGTACGGCGAGGAGAAAGCCGGGGATGTAAAAGTGGTTGAGGCGTTCGAAATCTGTGAATATGGTCGTCGCCCCTCAAATGAAGAAATCAGGAAGCTTTTTCCAATGTTGGGAGAATAGGTAATTTTTTAGTCATAGCCCCTCCCGGAGAGAAGCTATAACTGACTGAAAACAATTAAAAGAGGCAAATCAGTCAATTTCTTCCAAATTGTAAGGTGTTTCCTGGTACACGTAATAGTTGAGCCAGTTGGAGAACAATAAATTTGCTGCCGATCCCCACCGCATTAAAGGAGTTTTTGTGGAATCATCCGCCGGGTAGTAATTCACCGGAACCCGGATGGGCAGTTTTTTTTGAAGGTCGCGTTTGTATTCGCTGTCGAGCGTATGGCGCGAATATTCAGAGTGGCCGGTAATAAAAAGCTGTCTTCCTTTTTTCGCCTTTACAATAGCAACGCCCGCTTCGGCCGACTGCGAAATAATCTGCAGTTCATCCACTTTTTCAATGTCTTCAGCCCGAATTTCGGTGTGGCGCGAGTGCGGCATAAAAAATACATCGTCGAAACCACGTAAAATAGGCAATTGCGAATTGGAATGAGTGTGCTCAAAAACCCCAAACATTTTTTGTTGCAACGGATGTTTCGGAACTCCGTAATAATGATACAACCCGGCCTGTGCAGCCCAGCAAATAAACAGCGTGGAATACACATGATGCTGTGCCCAGTCGAGTATTTCCTTCATTTCGTCCCAGTAATTTACATCTTCAAACTGAAGCAATTCAACCGGTGCGCCGGTAATAATCATCCCATCGTATTTCTTATTTTTCAGGTCGTCGAAATTCCGGTAAAACTGTTCCATGTGTTCCGATGGCGTATTCTTTGGCTTGTGCCCTTTTATTTTCATGAAATCGATTTCAATCTGCAGCGGCGAGTTGGAAAGCAGCCGCAGTAAGTCGGTTTCAGTCGTAATTTTCAGTGGCATCAGGTTGAGAATAATAATTTTCAACGGACGAATATCCTGCTGGGCGGCACGTGTTTCGTCCATCACAAAAATATTCTCTTTCAGTAAGATGTCGATTGCAGGCAATTTATCGGGTACGTTTACAGGCATTTATTTTAAAATATGAGCCCCCTCCTAACCTCCCCCAAGGGGGAGGAAGAAGAAGACATATTAAACTTCACTTTTTTTGATTCAAACAATTCATCACTCTAACCAATTTTGTCCAGCGCTTGTTCAAAATCGGCTACAATATCGTCGATGTGTTCCAAACCAACACTCACGCGTAATTGCGAAGGATAAACTCCGGCAGCAATTTGCGCATCTTCGGGCAACTGCGAATGGGTAGTTGCCGCCGGCTGGATAATCAGTGTTTTGGCATCGCCCACATTTGCGAGGTGGCTCACCAGTTCGAGGCTGTTCACCACTTTATTGGCAGCTTCTTTGTCGCCTTTTACAACAAACGATAATACGCCGCCTGCTCCTTTGGGCAGGTATTTTTTGGCATTTTCGTAAGACGGGCTGCTTTCCAGTCCCGGATAATTCACGCTTTCCACTTTCGGATGTTTTTCGAGCCATTTGGCCAGTGTGAGGGTGTTTTGCACGTGGCGATCGAGCCGCAGCGAAAGTGTTTCAAGCCCCTGCAGCAAAAGAAATGAATTAAACGGACTGATGGCCGGGCCAAAATCACGCAGCCCTTCAACCCTGGCCTTTATAATAAAACCGATGTTTCCAAAATCGCTGTCGAAATTAAATACATCCCAGTATTTCAGGCCGTGATAACCTTCGGAAGGTTCAGTAAATCCGGGAAATTTGCCGTTACCCCAGTTGTATTTTCCTGAATCGACAATTACGCCACCGATGGTTGTGCCGTGGCCGCCAATCCATTTTGTGGCCGATTCAACAACGATAGTAGCTCCATAGTCGATGGGGCGAAAAAGATAACCTCCGGCTGCAAAAGTATTATCGACAATCAGCGGCAAATCGTGTTTTTTTGCCAGGTTGCCAAAAGCTTCAAAATCGGGAACCACAAACCCCGGGTTGCCAATTGTTTCCAAAT
>DATFJO010000491.1:0-9516 GCA_035269145.1 Tangfeifania sp.
CCGATTCATTATTTTGGTTCTGGCACGACACAATGGCCAGCCCCATTACTACAATCAATAGCTTTAATGTTTTTCTCATGGTTATTTTTTTAAGAATTTGGCTTCGAAAATAATTAAATTTCGGTTACGGTAAAATGACAGGTTACCAACTTTTTACTGAGCACGAAGAATCTTGTTAAACAGGGCGTCACGTTCTTTTCTTTTTTCCGGCGAAGGAGAGATCTGTTGATTGACTAATAACGTGCTGAATTTGAAAAATCCGGCTCCTTTCCTACCCCACAAAATTATATCCCAGTCCGTTCACCGTCTCTTTCACCTTGCCGAGGTTGAAGTTTTTTCCGTTAATTTTTACGGTTTCGCTGCGGTGGTCGGCTACCACGCTGGTGATTCCTTTTAATGCCTCAAGGTTCCTTTTTACGTTGGCTTCGCAGTGGCTGCAGGTCATTCCGGTAACTTTTACGGTAACACCTTCTGTTTTTGCCATTTTTTGCTTCTTCTGAAAAATGGAAAGGAAATAGCCGCCAATTAATGAACCAATCAGTACAACTGCCGAAGTCCACATCAGCCAGGTGGGCAGCATCTGGTGTTCGCCGTGCACGTGCACTACTTTGCTCAGGATAAAATCAGCCGGAATGAGCCAGTTAATCAGCATGCCAAAAAGCATGGCCCCGCCGATGATGATTGTCAAATAAGCAATCAATGATTTTTTTCCCATTGTTTTACCGAGAACCGTCATAGTTGCTACATTGGTAGCCGGGCCGGCCATCAGAAAAACCAACGCTGCACCTGGCGAGACCCCTTTCATGAGCAATACCGCAGCCACAGGAATTGAACCGGTAGCACAAATGTAAATAGGAACCGAAGCAGCCAGAATTACGAGGATTTCAAGAAAACCAAGTCCCTGGAATTTACTGAAGAAATCAGGGGGCAATGCCACTGAAATAAGCGCGGCGGCAAGAAAACCGATGATCAGCCATTTGCCAATGTCCTGCAACAGTTCAACAAAAGCATAATCAGCAGCACGCACCAGCGAATGCCGTTTGTCGGTTTGTTTTGTTTCGGGGCCGCATGATCCATCTGAACATGTTTCGGCAGTTTTCTGGTATGCAACCGAATCAATTCTCACATCGGTAAATTCGTTTTTTTTATCTGACTTTTTGTCTTTTACAAACAGATTGGTGGCAACTCCTCCTGCAACGCCCGTAATCAAAGCCACCAAAGGACGCAGCACAGCGAAAGGCCATCCAAGCATGGAGTAGGTTGCCAAAATGGAATCGACACCTGTTTGTGGAGTGGAAATCAAAAATGAATTGGTTGAACCTTTTGAGGCGCCGTTTCTGAAAAATGAAATTCCGGTTGGAATCACCCCGCAGGAACAAAGCGGCATGGGAATTCCGATTAACGAAGCGTTTAACGCCGAGCGGAAATTGGATTTCCCGAGGTATTTATCGATGTGTTTTTGCGGAAAGTATACCTTCAGCAAACCGGCAAATATTAACCCCAGCAGCAACCAGGGCGCCATTTCCAGCACAAGAAACCATAACTCCGCCAAATATTCCTGAATATATTCCAACATAAATGTCTTTTTTTCTGCAAAAGTAACAAACATGTACAAAGCTTGTTCCAAAAAGTGCACAAAGTTATTCCAAAAGCAAAATGGGAACATTCATTTGAATATCCCCATTTTGTATGGTGCGAATTTTAAAACAAATTAATTGGCGGGAGTAACAACGAATTTACGGAATTCAATCGGTCCGTGGTCGCCCTGAATCATAATCGGTCCGGGTTCTCCCTCGTTGCTGCTGAGCGAACCTCCGGTAATTCCGGGAATCGGGCGATTGTAAATTACTTCAATTCCATTGTGAACAACAGTTACATGCCGGCCAACAAGCGTAATTTCGAAGGTTTGCCATTCGCCCGGTTCTCTGGCTGCATTAACCGCCGGAGCTATAAATCCGTAGATACCTCCAATACTTACATCATCTGCTCTACCTTGGGAATCTTCTATTTGAAGTTCGTACCGGCCTCGGAGATAAATTCCACTGTTACTGCCTTCGGGGTAACGAAATTCCACACTGAGTTTAAAATCGTCGAACTTTTGGTTGGTAATCAGGTTACCGCCCTTTTCAGGGTTTACCAATACACCATCTGCCATCTTAAATTTATTGTTCTCCGGAATTATCCACCGGTCCATGTTTTCAGTAAGCAAATTTACCGGACTTCCCCATACCGGTGGTTCTTTTCTTTCTAAGGAAGGTGCCCGGACACCGGTGAATTTGAGTTTATTGCCATCGAGCATTTTGTATCCTTCCAGCTTGTCATCTTTTAAGGAAAATTCAAAATAGATATCATCAATATCCATCCACTGCGGAGGAATGGTAAAATGGTATTTGTCGTTATCGGCATCGTAATGCACTTCAGCAATTGGCCTTGCACTTCCTTCGTATCCCACGTAATAACCAACAAGTGTTGAGAAACCTGATAATTTAACTTTTAGCCATCCGGGGAATCCACTGGAAGACATTAATCCATGTCTGAAAATTCCGAGATTTTCCAACTGATCCTGTTCCATGGTTATGGTAAGGTCCCATGAGCCAATCAATGGGGAGTCACTTTCAACGCGTTGCGCATTACTGAATGAAACTGAAATTAAAAGAAATGCCAGGGGAAGAATTAAATTTCTTATTTTTTTCATAGCAATAGTTTTTCAATTATTTATTAAATATTTAAACGCAAATCTACTGAAAAAACTAAAAAAAGAGGTAAAATAACTAAGGTAATTAATGTTATTGAAAGAGGATTTTCATTTGTGAAAATTAGATTTTGTATTATTAGTGAACAACTAAAATGTAAATGATTCCTTGCTTCACTCAGAATGTCAGAACTATTTTTTTTGTGTCATTTCGACGACGAAGGAGGAGAAATCCCTCATTTAAAAACAGATTTCTCCTCGGATACTCGTGCCAATGACAGATTGTAACATTAGACCCTGAAACAAGTTCAGGGTGACGTGTTTAATATAAGTTGTAAGTTACCTGGAACGTCATGCTGAACTTGTTTCAGCATCTCTGTCATTTACTCATTATGCACAATAAAATTGGGTGAGCACTCGAAATGACAGATTCACATCATTTTATTCGTCAGGGCGTTCAACATACAGTTGAGAAGTTCCGACCCGTGTTACCAGCACGTTTTCATTCCGATCGATGAATCCACTTTCAGCTACGGCATCATAAATTTCACCGTCGATAACAACTTTTCCGCCGGGGCGCAAAACAGTTTGGGCCACACCGGTTTTCCCTTTCAGTTGTCGAAATGAAGCATCAACGTTGGAGTAACCTTCGGCAATGTCCTGGATTGTATTCAGCGACAAATTTTTAAAAGGTCCTGATTTTGCCGTAAACAGTTTATTCCCCAAATAAAGCGCGCCCACAAAACCACCGAAAATTCCAACTACCACTGTCATTACGGCTACTCCTACCCCTTCCATTTCAACACCTTCGAAATTAAAATCGACATTGTTGATAAGGCTCAGTACCAGTCCAACAAAAATGAAGAGGACTCCCAGTATTCCGGCCACTCCAAACCCGGGGATTAGAAATATCTCCACCGCCACCAGGGCAACTCCTGCAATAAAAACCAGGATTTCCCAATTGGCAGCCAGCCCTTCGAGGTAAAGCGGTGCAAAGTAAAGTACTGCGGCCAGTATTGCCACTCCCAGCGGAAACCCGATTCCGGGCGACTGCATTTCAAAATAAATGCCGCCGATGATGGCCATTATCAGCAAACCGGAAATTACCGGGCTTACCAAAAATCCGATAATCCGTTCGAGGAATGTCGGTTTATATTCTACAATCTCGTAATTTTCGATGCCGATTTTTCGCAGCACTTCGGGCACAGTTTCGGCAATTCCCTGGCAGTATCCGTTAGCAATAGCTTCGGATGGAGTAAAAGTCAGCACTTTCCCGGTATCGATAATTCCTTCGATGTAAACCGATGGATCTACCATGGCTTCAGCAATCCGGGGATCGCGGCGCCACTGTACAATGGTATCGTTTCCTGAAATGATGGTGTCTTTTCCGTGTGCTTCGGCTGTGGCACGCATGGTAGAGCGCATGTAGCTCTGGTACTTATCGGGCATGGCCTGGCCGGTTTGATTCACCACCGTGGCTGCCCCGATGCTGCCGCCCGGACGCATATAAATGCTGTCGCAGGCAATTGCAATAAGCGCCCCGGCCGAAGCTGCGTTGTTGTCGATAAAAACATAAACCGGAATGGGGCTTTGCAGTATTTTGGTGCGGATGGAATCGGCATCCAGCACTGTTCCTCCATAAGTGTTCATGTGAATCAGGAACACATCGGCGCCGAGTGTGTCGGCAGCTTCGAAAGCCTGCTGTGTTTGCCGAAACATAGCCGGTGCAATCTCCTGTTTGATATTCAGTTTGTAAACCAGTTTCTTATCGTTTTTTCCGCCAAAAGTTACCAAAGCAGACGACAACATTAGTACAATCAACAGTAATACAGAGTTCCGGATTTTATTCATTTTATAATTCACCATTTAGTTTCTGATTCAGGAAAAAAATATCAGCTAAATTAAAAATAAATCCAATATGATCCGTTGAAAACTATTTTTACTGAAAAATCCGCAATCGTTCGAAATTACTAACTTTGCATGCGTTAAAAAAAAGCAGAAAAATGGAATTTAGTGCATTAACAGCCATTTCGCCGGTGGATGGCCGCTACAGCAGCAAAGTTAAAAACCTCGGCAAATATTTTAGTGAATATGCCTTGATTAAATACCGTGTATTCACAGAAACAGAATATTTTGTGGCGCTTTGTGAATTGCCACTGCCGCAACTTAAGGAAATACCGGCCGAAAAACTGGAAAAACTGAGGGAAGTTCACCGGGAATTTTCTGTTGAAAATGCAAAACGGGTGAAAGAAATCGAGCGTGTAACCAACCACGATGTAAAGGCGGTGGAATATTTTCTGAAGGAAGAATTCGACCGGATCGGGCTGGGGAAATATAAAGAGTTCATCCATTTTGGTCTGACCTCGCAGGATGCCAACAACACTGCGCTGCCCAAGTCGATTCATGATGCACTGGATGCCGAGTATTACCCGCTGATGCAGCAACTGCTCGAAAAGCTGGATGAACTGGCAGAACAATGGAAAGATGTTCCGATGCTTGCCAAAACTCATGGTCAGCCTGCCTCACCAACAAAACTGGGTAAAGAGATTAAAGTGTTTACCGAGCGCTTCAGGGTGCAGTTGGAGCAGTTACAGGCCCTGCCCTGCCAGGCAAAATTTGGCGGAGCTACCGGAAATTTCAATGCCCATTTTGCGGCTTATCCTGAAATTGACTGGCAGCAGTTTGCCAACAAATTCTGCAACCAAAACCTGGGATTGGAGCGCTCGCAGTACACTACGCAAATTGCCCACTACGACAATTACGGAGCCATTTTCGATGCCATGAAACGCATAAACAACATTGTACTGGACTTAGACAGGGACATCTGGAGCTACATTTCGATGAATTACTTCAAGCAGAAAATTAAAAAAGGCGAAGTTGGTTCTTCCACCATGCCGCATAAAGTAAACCCCATCGATTTTGAAAACTCGGAAGGAAACATCGGGATTGCCAACGCCGGATTTGAGCAGCTTTCATCCAAGCTTCCGGTATCGCGTTTGCAGCGCGATTTGACCGACTCCACGGTTACCCGTTTTATCGGTGTTCCTTTCGGTCATACCGTAATTGCCATCAAATCCACCTTAAAAGGATTGAACAAATTGTTGCTGAACGAGCGGGCGATTCAAAAAGATTTGGAAGAAAACTGGGCAGTGGTGGCCGAAGCGATTCAAACCATTTTACGTCGCGAATTTTTCCCGAATCCGTACGAAGCATTAAAGGATTTGACCCGCAAAAACGAAGTAATTGACAAACAGGCCATTCACAATTTTATCGATGAATTAAACGTTGATAAAAGTGTAAAACAAGAGTTAAAGCAGATTACGCCGCAAAACTATACCGGTGTGTTTTAGTTCGTACATTGAGAAATAATTTGTGTGATTCAAATATTATATCTTTGAAATATGAAAGAATCAGTTAAAATAAAAAATATTGTCAATCAGGTTTCGACACTGGATTATAACTCAAAAGTTCAGGTTGCTGAAAAAATAATTTCACTGCTCAGGAAAAAAAGCAATAATAAATCTCAAGCTCAAAAGCTAACTGATTTAAAAGGACTGGGTGCTGATCTTTGGAATAGTATTGATGTTGATGATTATTTGCAAAATGAAAGAGCATGGGATTAGCTGACCAGTTTGCAGGCAAAAAAATCTATATTGATACAGCCCCTTTCATTTATTACATCGAAGGGAATAAAAAATATCAACCATTTCTGGAAGAATTTTTTGAATTGAACAACTCAGGGAAAATTAGTTTTTCAACTTCAGTTCTTACTTTACTTGAGTTACTGATTGTTCCTCTTCGTAATAAAAGGATGGATATTGTAGAAAAATATGAAACTATTTTTACAAATGCTGAAACGCTTGAGTTGGTCGATATCAATATAGAAATTTCAAAATTGGCTGCTAAATACAGGGCAAATTTTAACTTTAAGACTCCGGATGCTATTCAACTTGCAGCCGCAGAATACTGCCAGGCTGATTATTTTCTTACAAACGACAAACAACTAAAACAAAACAATATCAAAACTATTGTTTTAGATAATGTTTTGGACAATTCATTATGAAAGATTTTCTTCATCTGCTACGCCGGTTTATTCCGCCCTACAAATGGAAACTGGTTTGGAACATCATTGCAAACTTCCTGAGTGCAGTATTCGGGGCTTTTTCATTTTTATTACTGATTCCCTCGTTAAAAATACTTTTTGGCACCCAGGAACTGGTAACCTCTCGCCCCGAGTGGGATTTCAGCGTTGCATCCGCCACCGAATTCATCAACTACCTGATCAGCCAGGTTATCATCAGGTACAACCACGAGCGGGCGCTGATTTACATCGGCATTTTCATTGTTGTTACTGTTTTTCTGAAAGTAGGGTTTTACTACCTCGCCAATTTTATGATTGTAGTTATCCGCAACGGCGTAGTCCGGGATATCCGGTCGAAGATTTACAAAAAAATCCTGAGGCTGCAGCTTGGCTTTTTCTCCGATGAACGAAAAGGCGACATCATGGCCCGCATGACCGGCGATGTTACCGAAGTGGAAAACTCCGTTATGAACTCGCTGGATATGATGATTAAAAATCCGATCCTGATTATTGTTTCAGTGTCGGTTATGGTTTACATGAGCTGGAGCCTCACGTTGTTTGTTTTTGTGATGTTTCCCATTGCCGGATTTATCATTGGCCGGATTGGAAAAAGCCTGAAAAAAGAGAGCCGAAAAGGACAGAGCAAAATGGGCGAAATTCTTTCGATTATCGAAGAAGATCTTTCCGGGCTACGCATTATCAAGGCATTTAACGCCGAGAAAATAGCTACAAATCGGTTTGAAACTGAAAATACCAACTACTTCAACATTATGAACCAGTTGATGTGGCGACGGTTTTTGGCCCATCCAATGAGCGAATTTCTCGGAACAACCGTTATCATCATTGTTTTGTGGTATGGCGGGCAGTTAATTTTGAACGATAAAGCAGGGCTCGATGCTGCAGCTTTTATCGGGTACCTTGTTTTTTTCTACAACATTATCAATCCGGCAAAAGCATTTTCTACGGCACTTTACAGCGTTGAAAAAGGATTGGCATCCATGGAACGCATCGATAAAATTCTGAATACGCCCACACAAATCAAGGAAAAACCCAATGCTGAAAATATTGAAGATTTCAACTCGAAAATTGTTTACGAAAACGTTTCATTTGCCTACAATTCCACACCTGTTTTAAACAATATTACCCTGGAAATTGAGAAAGGAAAAACCGTTGCACTGGTTGGGCAGTCGGGAAGCGGAAAAACAACACTGGTTGATTTGCTGCCCCGCTTTTATGATGTTACCGGCGGAAAGATTACCATCGACGGAAAAGATTTGCGCGATCTGAAACTAAATGATTTGCGTAACCTTATTGGATATGTCAACCAGGAACCGATTCTTTTTAACGATACTTTTTTGAACAACATTGCTTTCGGAATAGAAAATGTAAAGGAAGAAGATGTGGTAAACGCCGCCAAAATCGCCAATGCCCATGAATTTATCGAATCCACCGAAGAAGGTTATTACACCCGGATTGGCGACCGCGGCGACAAACTTTCAGGCGGACAAAAACAACGGCTTTCCATTGCAAGAGCAGTATTAAACAACCCTCCCGTTTTAATTCTCGACGAGGCCACTTCTTCGCTCGATACCGAATCGGAGCGCCTGGTTCAGGATGCACTGGAAAAGCTAATGAAAAACCGCACTTCGCTGGTAATTGCTCACCGGCTATCGACCATTAAACATGCCGATTTAATTTGCGTGATGCACAAAGGCAAAATTGCTGAACGGGGTACTCATGATGAGTTGATTGCACTGGATGGCCGGTATAAAAAGCTGCACAATATGCAGATGTTTTGAAGAAGCTGGAAGTCAGAAGACGGAAGTTGGAAGCACGAAGTCGGTAAGGCGCAGTTGGCTTGTTCGGGCATCTTTCCCATTGACTGATGACCGGTGACAGAAACAGGAAGTAGCTGCAGACATCATGTTAACAAGCAACCAGAAACAAGTATCCTGCAACTTTTCTTATTTTCCGGCTGCCAGCACATCGGCCAGGTGAATGGTTTTAATGGGCAGTTTTTGTTTTTTAATGTAGCTTTCAATATTCATCAGGCAGGAAGCCTCGGTTGAAATGATGTATTCCGCACCGGTTTTCAATGCATTTTCCACTTTTTGTTCAGTCATTGCTGTTGAAATGTGATGAAATTTGGCAGCAAATGTTCCGCCGAAACCGCAACATATATCGGTATTTTTCATTTCCAGCAGTTCGAGTCCTTTTACATTCTCCAGCAATTGTCTCGGTTCATTTTTAATTCCGTATTCGCGCAATCCGGCACAGGAATCGTGAAACGTTACTTTGTGCGGAAATTCTGCTTTAAAATCAGTTACCTGAAGTTTGTTTATTAGGAAATCGGAGAGCTCGAATATCCTTTCATAAATGATTTGAGATCGCTCCAGCAATGGTAAATCGTTTTCAAACAATTTTTGATAATAATTCTTTACAAAACCGGTACATGAAGCAGAAGGGGAAACAATGAATTTTTCTCCTGAGAAATCGGAAAGAAACTTTTCTGCCACGCTCCTCGCCTCTTTCCAGTATCCGCTGTTAAAAGCCGGCTGGCCACAGCAGGTTTGTTCGGGGTTATAAATCACCGAACAACCGGCCATTTCCAATACTTTAACCGTATTTTGCGCAGTTTCAGGATAAAACTGGTCGATAAAACAGGGAATGAAAAGCTCGGCTTCCATGATTAATGTTTTCAAAAAGAAAATGAATACAGGCTGTTATAAATAAGAAAAGCTGC
>DATFJO010000492.1:0-7082 GCA_035269145.1 Tangfeifania sp.
GATGAGAAATCTTTCCCAATTTCAAAGTCTACATCTTTCACAACTTCTGAATGAAAATTTTTTTCGCAGAAGTAAGATTCATGATCTAAAACCGAAAAAAAGTTAATAATATGGCAAATATAATATGGCAAATATCTCCCAAAAACCTCACATACAGCGACATTCAAACTATTCTTGAAAACAATCCACAACTTGAACTTTCTGAAGAATCAGTAAGACGAATTGAAAAAAGCAAGCAGTACCTCGACCAGAAACTGGAGGAATCAGAAAAGCCGTTGTACGGAATTAATACTGGTTTTGGCGCGCTTTGCGACATTGAAATTTCGAAAGCTGAATTAAGCAAATTGCAGGAAAACCTTATTCTTTCTCATGCCTGCAATATTGGGCCGGAAGTCCCCCCGGATGTGGTAAAACTGATGCTTTTATTGAAAGCACACGCATTGGCAAAAGGAAATTCAGCCGTTCAGTTAAAAACAGTGCAACGAATTATCGATTTGTTCAACCACAACATTTTACCAGTGGTTTGCGAGCAGGGATCACTGGGTGCCAGCGGTGATTTGGCTCCGCTTGCCATGCTTTTTCTGCCGTTGCTCGGAATGGGCGAAGTCTGGTTTGAAGGGAAAAAAGTGCAGGCAAAAAACGTGCTTGAACAAATAGGATGGGAACCGGTCAGGTTAGAAGCCAAAGAGGGACTGGCCTTGCTTAATGGCACGCAGTTTATGGCGGCACACGGTGTTTATTCTTTGCTGAAAACTTTCCGAATTATCGACCAGGCAGATATGATTGGTGCACTTTCGCTCGATGCTTATGATGGCCTGATTGAACCGTTTTCGGAAAACATCCAGAAAATCCGCCCGCACAAAGGACAGGCGAAAACTGCTGCCAATTTCCGCTATATTTTGCAGGATAGTGAAATGCAGGCCCGTCCGAAAAAACATATTCAGGATCCGTATTCATTCCGCTGTATACCGCAGGTACATGGTGCGGTGCGCGATGCAGTGAATTATGTAGCAGGTGTGTTTGAAACCGAAATCAATTCAGTGACTGACAATCCGACGGTTTTTCCGGATGACGACGAAATTATTTCCGGCGGTAATTTTCACGGCGAGCCGCTGGCACTGGCGCTCGATTTTCTGGCAATGGCCATGAGCGAACTGGGAAGCATTTCTGAGCGACGGACTTACCGGTTAATTTCAGGTGAGCGAGGACTGCCCGAATTCCTGGTAGCCAATCCAGGGCTGAACAGCGGTTTTATGATTCCGCAATATGCAGCAGCTTCCATTGTGAGTCAGAACAAACAGCTTTCAACACCGGCATCAGTCGATTCAATTCCTTCGTCCAATGAACAGGAAGATCACGTAAGTATGGGGGCCAATTCCGCCACAAAAGGTTTGAAAGTGGTGCTGAATACTGAGAAAATTTTAGCCGTGGAACTTTACAATGCCGCGCAGGCCATGGATTTCAGACGGCCGGTAAAAACTTCGTCTTTCCTCGAAAAATTCTTAAAAGATTACAGGAAAACGGTAGCATTCGTCAACCACGATGTGTTGATGTATGAAGGGATGAATAAATCGGTGGAGTTTATGAATAAAACGGAATTCAACGGGTTGAATTTTTAAAATTGCTGATTTGTTTTTTCTGATTCGTCTTTGCATCAAGGCAAAGATGAAAGTCTGTCCGATAGGACATAACTTAAAATAAAACTGGAGAGCCGATTTCTAATCAGTCTAAAATTGCATTAAAAAAGCCGGAAGTAAACTCCCGGCTTTTTATGTCGATTTTTGAAACGTTTTCTGGCAGAATGGTAAATTCTGAATGGCAGCCTTTTAGATGGATTCGGTTTCTACAACTTTCGACAATACGTCGGCATAAGGTACCAGCAGGTACGTTTTACCGTCGAAATCAATTTCCGTTCCTGAGAACTTTTTGTAGAGAACCTCGTCTCCAGGTGCAATTTCTGCATTTTCGATGTTGCTGATGGCAACAACTGTTGCAACTTCTTGCTTTTCCTGTGCAGAATCAGGAATAATAATTCCTGAAGCAGTCTTCTGTTCCGCAGTGTCTTCTTTTAGTTCCAGCAGAACATTCTGATTAATTGGCTGTAATTCTTTCATTTTTTCCATTCTTTAATTAAACGTTTAACACTATTTTGAAGTTAACAAAATATTCTCTACGTTTTCCACAAACATCTTTTTTGTGCCTTCTTTCGAACGGCCAATACCTTTTGTCATGGTAGGTTTTCCGTCTACCGGGATATAAAGAAAAGCAGGAATGCTGCTAATTCCAAATACTGATGCCAGTTCGCGCTCTACCTCGGTGTCAACTTTATAAACGGTAATTTTTCCGTTGTATTCCTTCGCTACTTCTTCCAAAATAGGCGATGCAATTTTGCATGGTCCGCACCAGTCGGCATAAAAGTCGATGAGTGCCGGTTTGTCACCTTTAAATTTCCACTCCTCAGGTGAGTTCTCATAATCCCACACTTCATCAATGAATTTTGATTTGGTGAGTTTCACTGAACCGCCTTCACTGTCGGATGATTGTGATACAGTTTTTACCGGAGCTGAATTTTCAGCCGTTTTCTCGTTGCCGTTGTTGTTTGACTGGCCTGCGTTACAGCTCTGCAACGAAAAAACTGCAATGGCCACAATGAATACTAACTTTTTCATAATTATTTATTTGCTAATTTATTCCTAATAATCTGTTTATTCTTGATTTATCGAATCCTACAATAATCTCTCCGTTTATATCGGTTTGCGGAACTCCCTGCTGTCCGCTTTTTCTAACCATTTCTTCGGCTGCTTTCTGATTGGCCGCAACATTCACTTCGCGGAACTGAATCTGGTTTTCCTGCAGGTGGCGTTTTATGGTATTGCACCAGGTACAGGTTGGCGTTGTATAAACTGTTACGTTTTTCTGCGGTTTTTCATCGCTGTTTGCCGAAACTACGAATGCCGCCTTTTCAAAAATGACATTAAACTGTTCTGCCTGGTGACAACCTTTCACCGTATTTTTCAGTTGCCCTTTTTCAAAATGAAGCAAAGCAGGAACACTTGTAACACTGAATTCAGGGTGAATGTCTTTTACTTCATTTACATCAGCCGAACAAAGAACGATATTTTTCCCTTTTTCAAGGACTTTTATCTCTGCTTTTTCAAAATTTTCAAACGCACAATCGCTTTGGGCCAAACCCTTTTTGTACAACAACAGCCAAACATTTTCGTTCGACTCAATTTCATTTTTTAATCCGCTAAAGTTAGATAATGTCTTCATCTTTTCAAAATATGCAATTATTTATATATGTATAAATATGAATAACAATTGTTGTGCCAATCCGGTTTTTCTTCCATTATGTCAGTTTTTAAAAAAAAGTAATTTTTTTCTGAAATTGACGCAACCCATATCTGCCTAAATGAATCTTGTATATGTATTATTGAAAAAAAATAAGTCAGAAAAACTAAAATTAAAGAAGATGAAGAGAATTATTTTTGGAATTTTAATTGGATTGATGGTCGTTACAACAAGCTGCCTCGACGATGAAGGCTATTCTGTAAACGACATGTGGGTTGGATTTGGCATGGTTGAGCAGACAAGTTCTGAGCCAATGGAATACAAAATTAACATGGATAACGGCGATGTACTGGTGCCAATTGCTTCAGGTTACTCGTATCCGTGGTATTACATGGGAACAAACGATTCGGACTCGAGACTGAAATCCGGTGACCGGATTCTGGTAAACTATACCATTCTGGATGATGAGTTAAACGATGAAGGTGAAGCAGAAAAGTACTTTGTAAAAATTAACGATGTTGAAAAAGTTTTGCTGAAAGGAATCCTCGACATTACTGAGGAAAACCAGGACAGCATTGGCAACGACCCGATTATTGTAAAAGATGCCTGGATGACCGACAGCCTTTTAAATCTTGAAGTTAAATACTGGGGCCGTTACATGGTACATTTTATCAACATGGTGAAAGAACCAGGCGAACTTACTGCAGACGACCAGCCCATTGAACTTGAATTGCGCCATAACGACAATGGCGATGTGGAAGATATTCCTTATGCAGCCTATGTGTCTTTTAACCTCGAAGCACTGAAAATTGACGGACTCGATTCAGTACAGTTCAGGGTAACCAGCACCGATTACGACGGTGAGTTATTCGAATACGAAGGAGTTTACAGTTACGACGAAAACAATTAAACAAAGAAGAGTGAGTCCGGTATTACCAAAAGGTGCCTTTTCAGGCACCTTTTTTTTTATTCCCCGAATAAATATTAATTAAAATAGGCTATATTAGATAAACTGTTTCTAAGATTATGGAGCTTACAATTTTACGGGATATAGTCATAATTTTTGCGCTTTCAACTTTTGTAAACCTACTTTTTACAAGATTGAAAATTCCTACTGTTGTAGGCTATTTGCTGACCGGAATAATTGCAGGGCCCCATCTTCTGGCTCTCGTTGGAGATGAACACAATATTGAGATACTGGCAGAGATTGGCGTAGTATTTCTTTTGTTTACCATAGGACTGGAATTTTCCCTTAAACACCTTTTAAAAATCCGCAGAATTGTTTTTTTGGGAGGCCTGTTGCAGGTATCGGTAACTGCCCTGATTTTTTACCTTCTATCCTCGATTTTCGACATGGATTGGAAGAGCAGCCTGTTTATTGGCTTTCTGGCTGCACTGAGCAGTTCTGCACTTGTGCTAAAACTATTACAGGAACGCTCGGAACTCACATCCAATTACGGACGCACCGTTTTGGGAATTCTGATTTTTCAGGATTTGTTACTGGTTCCCCTGCTGCTTTTTACCAATCTGATGGGTGATCCTTCGGTTGATATCGGCAATGAGTTGCTTGTGTTGTTAGTAAAGGCAATCGGCATTATTGGGCTGGTTTATGTAGGTAACCGCTGGTTCTTCCCAAAAGTTCTTCACCTTATTGCACTTGCAAAAAACCAGGAACTTTTTATGATGAGTATTTTTCTCATTTGTTTTGCCATTGCTTTGCTTACCTACAAGCTGGGAATGTCGCTGGCATTTGGTGCTTTTTTGGCAGGCCTGATGATCTCCGAATCGGAATACAGCCACAATGCCTTCGGAAACCTGCTGCCCTTTAAAGACACATTTACCAGCTTCTTTTTTGTTTCCATAGGCATGTTGCTCAACCTATCATTTGTAACCGATAATATACTTTTGGTGGCAGGCAGTGTTTTGCTTGTTATTTTCCTGAAAACTGTAATTGCTTCGGCAACCGGGTTTGCGCTCGGCCATACTTTCAGAGGGATTGTGCTCATTGGCTTCGCACTTAGCCAGGTGGGCGAATTCTCATTTATTCTGGCAAAAGAAGGGGTTTCTTATGGCATACTTTCCGAATATAATTACCAGCTTTTTTTATCGGTAACAGTAATTACAATGGCTTTAACACCATTATTAATGAATGTTTCACTCACCGTGGCCAATACATTCATGAAACTTCCGCTTCCCGGCGTTCTGGTTAACGGCCTGTTCCCTTTAAAAGAAGTTGAAATTCCAGATTTCAGCAACCACCTGGTAATAATTGGCAAAGATGCCAGCGCCCTGAAACTTTCAATCATGGCAAAACATTATGAAATCAAGCACGTTTCCGTAATTTTTGATCCAACAATTGCCAAAGATAAAATGAATGCAGGAGACAATGTAGTTTACGGCGATGCCGTGAATGAACCTATTTTACTGAAAGCTCATGCCGAAACTGCCGATGTGGTTGTTATTTCGGTAGGCGATATTATTCCCTCGATGGCAATTATAGATAAAGTACGAAAGATTAATGGCAATGCATTCATAATTGTGCGCGCCGTACAAATCGAAAATGTAAAACAATTGTACGAAATTGGTGCAGACCAGGTTTTTCCTGAAAAATTTGAAATTGCCATCGATTTTTTCAATCGTGTGTTAATGCGAAAACTTTATCCGCAGAAAAAAATTAACCGTATGCTGGCTCACATACGAAACATTAACCTTGGCGCTTTTACCGAAAAAGACATGGTTAACCAACCCTCAATTCTCGATGAACTTCCAAACGTGAACATCTCTGCCATCGATGTGGACGAAAATTCATTTGTAGCTGGCAAAACCCTTCAGGAAACTGATTTAAGAAAAAAATCAGGGGTGACTTTGCTGGCTGTAAAAAGAGGAAATGAAATCATTGAACATCCTACTTTGAGAACAAAATTCCAACCAAACGATACGGCTTATGTTCTGGGAAATCCTGAACAGGTAAATTTGGCAGTGGAATTATTTTCCTCGTAGTTATTTTAATTTCCGGATGCAGCTTTTGTTTCCGGTTGTATTTTAACGAGTTTATTTCCCACCTGGCAATTTAAACATCTTTTTGGTATACAATAATTGTTTTTCAACCAGATTAAAGCCTGGGTTTCAAAAGCCGAGCGGGGTTGAACACCCAGTTCCTCCCACTTTTTTATAATTGAATTTTTTTCCGAAGGCAGTTTCTCCAAAAAATCGAGCGCCCGGTTTTTCAGATGGTGCTGATTTTGTTTTTCGCCATAAACAAAAAGAAACGGAACAATTACATTTATAATTAAAATGTTGATGGAGTTTTCTCCCAACTCTTTTACCCGTTTTTGTGAGGATGATTTGTTAAAACGGTAATGATTCGTCCAGTATTCAGAAGCTTTTACCTCAAAAAGTTTTTTCAAATCCATGGTTTTTTCAGTTTCCAGAATTTTTGAAAACAACCCATGCGAGCGGTGAATCAGGGCGGCAAGTTGCGAAATACGAATGGTCGGAAAATTTCCGGGCCGCAACCTCATAAATTTCCAGAGATGCGGTTCTACAGTTTTCTTCAGGTTGTATTTTTTGTGAAGAAATGAATACTCTTCACGCAGTTTCAGGAAATATTCATCGCCGAGCAATTCTTCATTCAGCAGACCCGAAGTTCCGAACAACAAAGCTTCCAGTTGAAACAGGCTGCTTTTGTGTTTACTCAAAATTTGCAGAGGAACCGATTTGGCAAGCATCTCAAATGGCATGGCATTTACTTTAAACCCGAACATGCGGGCCAGCACCTGGTAAAAGGTTTC
>DATFJO010000493.1:0-7356 GCA_035269145.1 Tangfeifania sp.
ACAATTTTTGCCAGAAAAGCTGTCAGGAAACGCATGGCAGTTCCGGCGTGACCGATATCGAATTTGTTTTGGTTGGAAAAAAGTGCATTCAGCAAAACCTTTGTATCGTCGCTGTCCGATAAATTGCGAACAGGAAAAGGGCTGTAACTTAATGCATTGATGATGAGCACCCGGTTGCTGATACTTTTTGAAGCCGGAAGATTTATCCGTCCTTCAATATTTTTTTTGTTGATTGAAATTTGATATTTCATTGCATGATTTTCTTAGTGATTGCTTTGATTATTTGTGGCAGTTTTTTGTAAACTGCCACTAAGGCCCTAAAGCACAAATAATTCGTGAAAATTATAACTCTTTATAATAGTTGAGAGCTTCCAAAATCAACTTCTTTTCACAATTTTGATTGATTGCGATTTCGCCAACCTCAGGCAAAAGTGTAAAATTTATCCGGCCTGATTCATTTTTTTTGTCATGGGTCATCAACTCATACAACCGTTCAAAGTCGGTTTCTTCAATCTGAAACTTCCCGTACACTTTTAGCAGCCAGTCAGTCAAACTTTGTAATTCGTTTTGAGGGAATCCGCATTTTTTTACCGATAAAAACAATTCCGTAATCATTCCGTAAGCCACTGCGTAACCGTGAAGCACCGGCCGGTTTTGTTCCATTGCCAGGCTTTCGAAAGCATGTCCGGCTGTGTGCCCGAAATTCAAGGCTTTTCGGATGTTGTTTTCCGTAAAATCACTGGCTACAAAATGAGTTTTTACTTCTACCGAATGCCGTATTATTTCCTGGAGTAGTTCGTAATCGATGTTTTCAACATCGAATGCTTTCAGTTCTTCGAGGTGTTCAGGGCTTTTTATCAGACCGTGTTTTATCATTTCGGCATAACCCGAAATAAAGTTTTCCCGGTCGATGGTTTTCAAAAATTCAGTGTTGATGATTACTGCTACAGGTTCTTTAAACGTGCCTACCTCGTTTTTCAAACCGTTGAAATTAATACCGGTTTTTCCGCCAACCGATGCATCGACCTGAGAAAGCAGGGTTGTGGGAATATTCAGAAAATCGAGCCCGCGTTTAAATGTGGAAGCTGCAAATCCGGCCAAATCGGTAAGCATTCCACCACCGATGTTGATTAAAAGCGATTTGCGATCGGCTCCGTTTTGAGAAAGAAACTCCCAGATTTTGGCAACCGATTCCAGCTTTTTGTTATTCTCGCCGTAGGGAATTACTACTTTTTTTATGTGGTTTGATTTCAGTAAGTTATCCAGTTCAGGCATCCAGATTTTATCTACTTTTTCTTCCGTAGTCAGAAATACTTTTCCGCTTTCGTATTTTTTAATCCACGTCTGTAGTTCGTCTTTTGGTGCGTGCGTGTAAATTATTTTGGAATAAATGTTTGACTTTACCATAGTTACCTGCTAAATTGCGGTAAAGTTAAAATAAATTTGTTTTTTGAATTTGGAAATCCCGCGATTGGATTATTTTTCGGGAAAACTTAACGCGAATGGAAATAAAAAACAAGAAGAGAGTAATGGTTTTAAGGCGCCTGTTTTTTTTAGTGAGCCTTGTAATCGCATTGGTTGCGCTGGCACTTTTTTTAAAAGATTACACCCTGTATGCCATTGGAACAGTAGGCGTTTTTGCCTTGTGGTTTTTGTTTTTCCAGGTGGCCGATTACCAGTACATTGAGTTCAGCAACGAAAACAATAAAATTCTGCTTCGCTATTACAAAGCAGTCAGGTTTGGAAAAACTGACTTTCATGCCATCGAATTTTCTCAGAATTTGTTGCACAATGCGGTTTTTGCAAATTCCATGTTTGGAAAAATGACTGACCTGACTTTAATTATTCGTACACGTCGTGGAATAGCTGAATATCCTTCGGTGAGTTTAACTGCTTTATCGCCCGGCGAAAGAAAAAGCATGCAGGCAACGCTGCATAAAATTATTGGTGTATAATTATAAATCCCAGGGCACGTGGAAGATAAACGGATTTATGAAATTGCATTATCACTGATTCCCGGAGTCGGCAGTGTTTTGGCCCGGAATCTCGTAGCTTATGCCGGCAGTGTTGAAGCTATTTTTAAAAAAACGCACAAAGAGCTGGTGAAAATACCGGGCATTGGCGAGGTAAATGCGCGCCGGATTAAAAACAGGGAGATTTTTGAGAGGGCTGAAAAAGAGTTTAAGTTTATTGAAAAATATAAAATCAAATCCTGTTTTTATACAGATACTGAATACCCGCGGCGATTAAAAAATTGTACAGACGCTCCGGTGCTTTTCTATTCAAAAGGAAATATGAACCTGAACGAGGAGCGCATAGTAAGTATTGTAGGTACCCGCAATGCGACCGATTACGGAAAATCGGTTTGCGAAGAATTGATTCGCGGGTTTTCTGAAAAAAACTATCGCATAGTAGTGGTAAGCGGACTGGCCTATGGGATTGATATCCAGGCGCATAAAATGGCACTGAAATACGGAATCCCTACCGTCGGGGTTGTGGCACACGGGCTCGATAAGATTTATCCGTCATTACACGCCGACACTGCCCGTAAAATGCTTGGCTGCGGTGGGTTGGTTTCCGACTTTCCGAGCGGCACAAAAATCGACCCGGCCAATTTTATCAGGCGCAACCGGATTATAGCCGGACTCGCCGATGCCACGATTGTGGTTGAATCAGCCGAAAAAGGCGGCGCTTTAATAACTGCCGACATTGCCTCGTCGTACAATCGCGATGTTTTTGCTTTTCCCGGCCGGGCAGGCGATGCATATTCAAAAGGCTGCAACCGCCTCATCCGCTTAAACGGTGCCGACCTGATTGAAGGAATCGGCGACCTCGAGTTTTTTATGGGATGGGAAAATGACACGAAAGACAGAATTGTTCAGTCTACACTTTTTGTTGATTTAACTGCCGAAGAACAAAAAGTGGTTGATCTGCTTCAATCAAAAGGCGAGCTGTTTATCGACCAGATATCGGCTGAACTAAAAATACCCACCAGTAAAGCATCGGCTTTGTTGTTAAATATGGAATTTAAAAATTTGCTGGTGGCGCTGCCTGGCAAGATGTATAAATTGAGGTGAGTTTAAGCGGTCAAATTTGGCATAATTTGAATTCTGGGCTAAAGATAAAAATTAAACAAGATTTAAACGGAATTACTTTCAGGCAGGATTTCCTATTTTTGCAGCATGAAGAAAACATTCGAAGAGCTTAAAATTGCCAAATCGATTTTAAAGTCGCTGGATGACATCGGTTTTGTTGAACCGACACCTATTCAGCAGCAGGCCATTCCCAAAATCAATTCGGGAGCCAACGTAGTGGGAGTTGCCCAAACCGGCACCGGAAAAACTGCGGCTTACCTTTTACCGTTGCTTACTAAATTACGGAAACCCGAAGGCAGGGATCCGCGGGCGGTGATTCTGGTTCCCACGCGTGAGCTTTCCATTCAGGTGGGCGAAGATGTTGCCGAATTAACAACCCGTTCGGAATTGCGGCATGCTTCAGTTTATGGCGGTATTGGCTGGACAAAACATGCTGAACTTTTGGAACCGGGAATCGATATTTTGGTTGCCACCCCGGGCCGCCTTCGCGATTTGTATAATAACGGGGTGCTGTCGTTAAAAAAAGTAAAGTACCTGGTAATCGATGAAGCCGACCGAATGCTCGATTTGGGATTTATGCCCCAGCTCCGGCAGCTTTTCGAGATTTTGCCAGCCAAACGCCAGAACCTGTTATTTTCTGCAACTTTTTCTGAAAATGTTGAAAAACTCGTGGATGAATTTCTTGATTTTTACGAAAAGCTCGAAGTTTCGCCTTCAGCAACACCTGTTGAACAGGTGAAGCAATTAGCCTACAAAGTTCCCAATTACCGCACAAAACTGAATTTGATAAAACATTTACTTGCCGATGCAGAAACTTTTTCGCGAATTATCATTTTTGTGAAAACCAAAGAACATGCAGATGGGGTTTATAAAGTAGTAAAACGAAAAGCTGAAGGTGAAATACGGATTTTACATTCCAATAAAGCCCAAAGTACGCGCATTAATGCCATTCAGGCGTTTAAAAAAGGAGAAGTCCGCATTTTAATTACAACTGACGTTTCGGCCCGGGGAATGGATGCCAGCCAGGTAAGTCATGTCATTAATTTTGATGTTCCGCCCGATTACGAAAATTATGTGCACCGGATTGGCCGCACTGCACGGGCCGGTAACCTGGGCGATGCAATAACACTTATCGACCCATCAGAAGAGTGGCACTGGAAAAAAATTGAGGAGCTGATTCGAATGGAGATTCCGTTGCAGGAATTGCCTGAAAGCGTTGAGGAAGTTGAAAATGATTTTGAAGAACGCCAGCAGCAATTACGGGAAATCGACCGGCAACGCAAGATAGACGATCCAACTTACCAGGGCGCTTTTCATCAGAAAAAGAAAAGGGAGGGGGCAAAAAAATCTTTCAACGACAAGTTTAAGCGAACAAAAACACGGCAAAAGCGATCGAAAAAAGGACGGCGGTAAATTTTACACGAGCCGGTCCAGTTGCTGAAACAACTGCTTTTTCTCTATGTGCAATTGTTTGTAAACAGCCGGTCTAAACCATTTTAATTTCAGAACCCGGCCTCTGCCAACAGTTTTTCTGAAAAGGATAAACCATTTAAAAGCCAGTTTCCCGGCAAATGGCCAGCTTGCCAGTAAAAGCAAACCTGTAAAAAAACCAGGATTAAAACTTGAAACAGCAAGTAACTGGAGCAGGTAAAATCCCGGAAAAACAATTATTCCGGCTCCCAAAAAAAAGGTGCTCCAAAAAGAAACGTCTTTTACTTTCCGGCGAATAAGCTGGTCTGTTAAAAAGAAAGGAAGCGCATTAAAAATGAAGCCGTATAAAAAGAACGGAAATCCAATTATCAGTAAAATCAGATTTATCAAAAGCAGCGAAAAGTGATTTTGTTGATTGGTAATCAGCCAGCTTCTGAGTTTCGGTTTTCTGATTTTGGAGTAGAAATTTTCAACGCTTTCGACAATCTCCCCGGTTTTGTCCGGTTTTTCGGCTTCCAGCTTATCCAGTTTTTGGGCAAGCAACTGGTCGGAATAAAAACGATTTAGAGTTGTGTTGCGTTTGTTTTGCTTTATCAGAAAATGGGGGCCATAAATTTCAGTAATTTTCTCAAAACTTTCGTAATGCTTTTTGGTTTTGAAATTTACGGTAAGCGAGAGAAGGGCATCATGAATTTTTGTTTTTAGCTCATTTGTAGTTTGATTGGGATTTTTGAAATAGTGATTGAGATAATTCTTAACGGCAATCGGTTCACCAAAATTCACAATAACCGTTCGGTTAAACTTCCAGTAATGGCTGTAATATATTCCTGTTGGAATGATTTGAATATCGAGTGTTTTTTTTGATTTTTCTTCGGCCATAAAAACAATGCGCGGAACAGCTTTTTTATGGGCCAGCATCTGTCGTTTGGCCGAATGGGCAGCTTCGGGAAAAAGTGCCAGCGCAAAATTGTTCTCAAGCACCTTAATGGAATCAGCAAATGTTTTTTCGTTTTTACCGAGGTTTTCTTTGCCATCGCGCAAGCGGTAAACAGGCATAATTTTCAGAAACCGCAAAATGGCATCTATTGCTTTCATTTTTCCAAACATGTCGGCCCGGCCCAGCCAAACCGGCTGAAAACGGGTGTGCAAAAGAATTGCCATCGGATCGCTTAGCGCATTTTGATGATTCGGTGCAAAAACTATCGGTTTATTTTCCGGGATTTTATCTTTTCCGGCAATGATTATTTTTTTGTGAATGAGCCAGTCGGCAAATTTAATGTACTGCTTCAGAAACCAGTAGCCGAGCGACCATTTTTCGTATTTCATTGTACCGCAGGTTGGTATAACGGTTTTTTTGACCAGATTCCTGAAATTGCCAGTCCGCTGATAATGTGCCACACACCCCACCATGCAGCAATAAAGGTCATTCCTCCCAGTTCAAGTTCGGGTGGAAAAATTTTTGGGTTGAACATGAGAACCAGTGCAAGGCCCGAGTTCTGAATGCCTGTTTCCAGTGTGATTGTTCTCCGGTCGATGCGGGATAATCGTGCAATTGATCCAACCGAAAAGCCGGTTAGCAGCGCCAGTGCATTGTGAACAAGAACGATAAGGAAAATTAAGTGTATGAACTTGATAAAATGGTTGAAATTAGCTGAAAGCAATACAATTACAAAGGCAATGAAAACAAGAATTGAAGCTTGTTTAATCGGCTTTTTGATTTTTTGAGTTAGTTTTGGCAGGTACTGCGAAAACAGCAACCCCGCAATTACCGGCAATCCCAACAGTATAATCACGGTTTGTACCATTTGCATAAAATCAATTTCGATTGGAACAAGGTAACTGCCTGCACCCGATGCATTGTAATGGTTGAGGTACATTTTGCCCCACACTGCAAAGTTAAGCGGCGTCATAAACGTAGCTGCCAAAGTAGCCACAGCAGTTAAACTAACTGAAAGCGCTACATTTCCTTTGGCCATGGAGCTCATAAAATTCGAGATATTTCCGCCCGGACAGGAAGCAATCAGAATCATACCCAGAGCCACGGTAGGGGTGGGATTCAGGATAATTATAAATAAAAATGTGATAAGTGGCAGGAGAAGGAATTGCGAAATAATCCCAACAATTGCCGATTTGGGTTTCAGTATAACATCTTTAAAATGTTGCCATTTGATGTTGAGAGCAACGCCAAACATTACAAATGCTATGACGATATTTAATGCTAAAAGCCCGGTTGGAGAGAAATTCAGCCGAATGTTGTCGAGCACTTCCAAAGCCTCATTCATAGAGTAGAAATTTAAAAGAAAGCCGAAAAATAGAAAAACTTATCTGAAAAACAATAAAAAGGCCGAACCCTAAAACAAAAAAAGGATTCGGCCAGTGTTTTAAAACTCTGTTTTTTAATTTTTTATGAGCAGTTCTTCCATTTTTTTATTGATATCGGTGTTATCCATGATTCCGGTAAATTTTTCTGCTCCCGGGCCATAGGAAAAAACCGGAACCATTAAACCTGTGTGCCCGCCGGTTGTAAATTCACCGACTACCATTCCGTTGTTGTAATCGCCGTTAAGAACGGCCATTCCGCCAGTTTCATGATCGGATGTAACAATTACCAGTGTTTCACCATCTTTGGCTGCAAACTCCAATGCATTTCCCACTGTTTTGTCGAAGTCGAGCATGTCTTCAACTACATAAATAGTGCTTGCAGCGTGTCCGCCCCAATCAATTTGCGAACCTTCCACCATCAGGAAAAATCCTTTTTTATTTCGCTTTAAAATGTTAAGTGCTGTTTCGGTGGCTACTTCCAGCATATCGCCTCGCTCTTCAATTCTTG
>DATFJO010000494.1:0-3344 GCA_035269145.1 Tangfeifania sp.
CATAGGGCGCGATATTTCACTGCCAACACAAAAGGTGATTGATGCTGCCGTGGACAAAGCATACAGCGGTCAAAAGAAAATTACCTGGAAAGAAGTGCTGGCCGGAGAAAAAGCCTTCAGGCAAACCGGTAGCTACCTACCCGCCGAAACCATTGAAGCATTCAGGGAATACCTTGTAGGAATTAAAGCGCCGCTGCAAACACCGGTAGGCGAAGGAATCCGATCGCTGAATGTGGCGCTGCGGCAATCGCTCGACTTATTTGTTTGCCTCCGCCCGGTGAGGTGGTTCAAGGGTGTTCCCTCGCCTGTGCGTTTTCCATCATTGGTAGACATGCACATTTTCCGCGAAAACACAGAAGATATTTACGCCGGAATTGAATACATGGCCGGAGATGAAAAAGCCAGTAAGCTGCGCGATTTTCTGATTAAAGAAATGGGCGTCAAAGAAATCCGGTTTCCTGAAACTTCTTCATTCGGAATAAAACCTGTTTCAAAAGAAGGCTCGGAGCGACTCATTCGTGCAGCCATTGAGTATGCCATCGAGCGGGAATTGCCATCGGTTACTCTGGTTCACAAAGGCAACATCATGAAATTTACTGAAGGCGCCTTTAAAATATGGGGGTATGATTTGGCTGAAAATGAATTTGGCGATAGTACATTTACCTGGCGGCAGTTTGAAAAAATAAAAAATGACAAAGGCCGCATCGATGCTGAAAATGCATTGGAAGAAGCACAAAAAACCGGAAAAGTGATCATCAAAGATGTGATAACCGATGCATTTTTGCAGGAATCTTTGTTACGGCCCTACAACTATTCGGTCATTGCCACCATGAACCTGAACGGCGATTACATTTCCGATCAGTTGGCTGCCATGGTAGGCGGTATAGGAATTTCGCCGGGAGCAAACATTAATTACCTCAGCGGATATGCTATTTTTGAAGCAACTCATGGCACTGCCCCCGACATTGCAGGCTCAGGAAAAGCAAATCCCAGTTCACTCATATTATCGGCTGTAATGATGCTGGAACACCTCGGATGGCTGAAAGCAGCAGAACACGTTTACGACGCCATGGAGCATGTTTTTGCCAAACGCAAAGTAACATCCGATTTATATGCCCAAATGGAGGGAGCAACCCTTTTATCAACTTCCGGGTTTACCGACGCAATAATCAGAAACATGCATTAAACCAATGAATATTAATACAAAACATGATTTATAATGGAATATATTAAGTATCGTTTTTTTCAAAAGGCCAGCAAATGCTCCAAAGAATTTCAGCGTATAAAAAATGAGCATTCCGACAAAGTTATTGCAGAAATAAAACTCGGACAAATTCTCACCGGAATGAAAGGTATACCGCTACTGGTAACCGACACTTCGAAACTTGACCCAAATGAGGGAATAAGGTTCAAAGGCTATTCTATTCCTGAATTGCGCGAAAAACTGCCCAAAATCTCAGAAGATGGCGAGCCGCTGCCCGAAGGACTTTTTTACCTTATGCTGATTGGTGAAATTCCTTCGCATGAAGATGTGATGAATTTGTCAAAAGATTTTGCTACACGGGCGCACGTTCCGCAGCATGTTTTCGATGTAATCGATGCCATGCCAATGACATCGCGCCCTATGACACAGTTCAGCGCTGCTATAATGGCAATGGCTACTGAATCGATTTTTCAAAAAGCATACAGGGCCGGGGTAAGTAAAAAGTTTTACTGGGATTCAACCTACGACGATGTAATGAACCTTATTGCAAGGCTGCCACGCATTGCGGCTTACATCTATCGAAGAAATTTTCACAACGAAGAACATATTGAACCTAACCCGCGACTCGACTGGGCAGGTAACCTTGCCCACATGATGGGGTTCGATTCAGAAGATATCCGCCGATTATTCCGTCTTTACATGGTCATTCATGCCGATCACGAAGGTGGAAACGTTTCGGCACACGCAGCACACCTCGTAGGCTCAGCTTTAAGTAACCCTTATTATTCTTACGCTGCTGCCATGACAGGGCTGGCCGGACCGTTGCACGGATTTGCCAATCAGGATGTGATTCACTGGATTTTCCAGATGATTGAAGACCTCGATACCGAAACACCATCTGATGAACAGATGGCTTCCTACATCAAAAAAACACTTGAGGAAGGCCATGTTATTCCCGGATACGGACACGCTGTTCTTCGCAAAACCGATCCGCGATTTACAGCCCAGCAGGATTTTGCTGATAAATATATCAAGGACGATAAGCTCGTAAATATTGTAAATCAACTTTACAAAGTAGTTCCGCCAATTCTTTCGAACATTGGCAAAATCAAAAACCCGTGGCCAAATGTCGATGCATTTAGTGGCTCGTTGCTTTATCATTACGGCATTGAAGAGTATACTTTCTACACCGTACTGTTTGGCGTTTCCAGATCACTGGGAGTACTTGCCTCGCTAATCAACGACAGGGTTTACGGAATGCCGATTGAACGACCAACTTCGCACCCGTTGCAATGGTATCGCGACCAGGTGGATGGTAAAGAAAGCAGTCACAAGTGCTGAGAATATATGATTTCAGAAAAGCCGGTTTTAGCCGGCTTTTATTTTATCAATAAACCTTTTGTTGAGCTATCCGTTGAGATAAATTAAACAAATTTAAAAATTTATGAAACTCAATAAAGCCATAGAAAACAGGTGGAGCCCGCGTGCATTTTCAGGCGAAACAATTACCGACGAAATGATTAACCTGCTGTTTGAAGCAGCCCGCTGGGCCCCGTCTTCAAGAAACGGTCAGCCCTGGGAATATTATTACGTGCACCGCGAAGATGAAAAAACATTCAACGAAGTTCTGGATATGCTGACAGGTATAAATCCGGACTGGGCAAAAAATGCGCAGGCATTGATTATTACCGTAATGAAAAAGAAATTTGATTACAAGGACAAACCCAACGGCAAAGCGCTTCATGATATGGGTGCAGCTTCTGCCCTTATGGCAGTGCAGGCAGCAGAAATGGGGCTTCAGGTACATCAAATGGGAGGTTTCGATAAGGAAAAAGCAACCGCTTATTTAAATCTCGATACTGAAAATTACGAACCTGTAACCTGCATTGCAGTAGGATTTCCCGGCGAACCGGATCAGCTTCCTGATAATTTAAAACAAAGAGAACTGGAACCCAGAATCAGAAAAGAACAAAAAGATTTTGTATTCCGGCTATCTTCGAAAAATTCAAATTAAAAAAAGATTTGCAATTTGCAGTTAAAATTTATTTTTCACATTCTTATAAAAATCAGGAATTTCAACTGTGAATAAACAATTCACACTGATTTGTTTTTATAATACATAAACACCGTAATGAATCGT
>DATFJO010000495.1:0-2202 GCA_035269145.1 Tangfeifania sp.
CCTGATTGATAATGGAAAGACTTTGAATTTAATATTTCGTCCGGTTAAAGGCTCACCGGTTTTATTTGCCAACTCAAAACTACTTGACCCTGTGGCTATTATTTTTTGCTTGATCTCCTTCTCGTCATAAAGTAGTTTTAATATCTTCCCTATTTCAGGAATTTCCTGTGCTTCATCAAATGCAACTATTTGATGTCCGTCAAATAGAGAGGAAATTGCTGAAATATCCTGCTTTTGCAGAACATCTGAAATAATCGGGTTTTCACAATTTAAGATAATCATGTCAGAATATTTCTCCTTTATTATTTCAAGAATGGTTGATTTTCCAACCTGGCGGGCTCCAAAAAGAATGATAATCTCTTTGGCATCCATCCAATTTATAATGTTCCTTGTTATATCCCGTTTATACATAATTCATCAAAAAACTAAGTGCAAACTTATTAATTTAGGCCTAAATTAATAAGTTTAATTATCAATTCTGGCTAAATTAAATAAATTATTTGTTTTTTGAAATAAAAAATTCATTAATTCTTCAGACTGGAGGGAGTTATTTTTGGATTCGTATGTAATTCAACTATTGTACTTTCGAAAAATCAGCCTATTTTAATTTGTCAAAGTAGAATTAAAAATTTGTTGTTATTCTCTAAAAGAATAAAACAACATATTGATTTAAAGGAACTAATAGTATGGCTTCTCCGGAATTACAATCCAGGCAATAATATACGCCAGCAACCCCGGGAATCCGGCTGAAAAAATGGAAATTAAAACATAAACCAGCCGGATAAGTGACTTATCAGCATTTATGTAATCTGCAAATCCGGCAAGTACACCCGCTACCATCCGGTCGTGCGAGCGGTACAATTTTTTAGGTTTACTTTCGTATTCCATAAATCTAATCTTCTTCCTCGTCGAGAAATTCTTCGTTTTCAAACTCTTTTTCCAGGAACTCTTCTGCTTCCTCAATCAATTGTCCCACGGTGTCTTCGTCGCCGGGTTCACCGTCAATCCAGTGAATGACCTGGTTGCTCCAGAAATCGTCGATATCGGCTTCCACAATAAAACGGGGCGATTCGGTGTGAACAACAAAAATTGTGTCGGGTGTTTCCAGTGAATTGTCGGCTAATAAAAATCTTGGTAACATGGCTTGTTTTATTAAATTTGGAGCTAATTTATGAAAAATCTTTTTATCAATCAGAATTATTCTTTAAATCAATTGCTATTTTAGCGAAATCAAAACTTGACCTGAAATGAATCAAATCAACGATTTTCTCTCTGTTATCGACGGATTTATTGGCGGATCATCATGGTTCGTTTTTTTACTGCTCGGAACCGGATTGTTTTTCACCATTTATTTGAGATTTCCGCAATTCCGCTACCTGCGGCATTCACTCAGAATTGTCCGCGGAAAATTTGACCGCGAAGGAGACGAAGGAGACACTTCCCATTTTCAGGCACTTACTACTGCCCTTTCGGGAACAGTAGGCACCGGAAACATTGCAGGCGTGGCGCTGGCCATTCACCTCGGTGGCCCGGCAGCGCTGTTCTGGATGCTGGTTACCGCAGCCGTGGGTATGACAACTAAATTTGTGGAAGTTACCCTTTCGCACAAATACCGCGAAAAAGCCGAAGACGGTTCCATTGCAGGCGGACCGATGTATTACATGCGGAAACGGCTCAACATTCAGCTTAAAAACAAAAAGGTAATAAACACCGGCAAATGGTTGGGAGCAATTTTTGCTGTTGCAACCATACTTTCGTCGTTTGGAACCGGCAACCTGCCCCAAATCAACAGCATTGCCAACTCCATGTTCGAAACTTTTGGATTGAACCACATTCTTACAGGGGCTGTGCTTTCGGTTTTTCTGGCCATGGTAATTTTGGGTGGAATCAAACGCATTGCAAAAGTTACATCGCGCCTGGTACCCATTATGGCAGTGGTTTATTTTATAGGCGCAATTGCTGTAATTGCATTCAACTATGAAAATATTATTCCTTCTATTTCAGCAATCATCGGTGATGTATTTACCGGATCTGCTGCTGCCGGAGGATTCCTGGGCGGTAGCATTGCTTTTGCCTTTAACCGGGGTGTAAACCGCGGCTTGTTTTCCAACGAAGCCGGCCAGGGTTCCGCACCTATTGCCCACGCCGCAGCACGCGCCCACGAACCGGTTTCAGAAGGGCTTGTTGCACTGCTCGAACCGT
>DATFJO010000496.1:0-2572 GCA_035269145.1 Tangfeifania sp.
AGTCCGCTTTTTGTAGTAATAAGGATAACCCCATTTGCACCACGTGTACCGTAAATTGAAATTGAAGCAGCATCTTTTAGAACTTCAATCGACTCAATATCATTTACATTGATATTGTTAAGATTAAAACCGGTTCCGACAATAAATCCATCGATGACATAAAGCGGTTCATTGTCACCTTGTATCGAGTTGCCTCCTCTGATTCGTATGGAACTTCCAGAGCCTGGTGCGCCGTTAACCTGTGTAACCTGAACACCTGCCGCTTTTCCCTGAAGTATTTGATCGACCCGGGAGACTGGAATATTTTCAATATCTTCGGCATCAACAGATGAAACTGCACCGGTGAGATCACTTTTTTTGGTAACACCATAACCGATAGCTACCACTTCCTCAATCCCAATCATATCAGGATTCATCGTTACATCAATCGTATTTCTGCCACCAATTTCAATTTCCTGGGTGCGCATACCGATAAAGGAAAAAATCAATGTGCGCGCATTTTCAGGAGGTGCAATTGTATAATTGCCATTCGCATTAGAAACCGTTCCGATGGTGGTCCCTTTCACCACCACCGTTACACCAGGCAGAGGATCCCCTGCGTCATCGGTCACCGTTCCCGAAACCTGGCGCTGCTGTTGAATAAAATCTGAATTACTAACCGAAGAGCCTTTGGCAAAAAGGACAATCTGCCGGTCAACAATCGTGTATTCAACATCTTTGTCATCAAACAGTTTTTCCAGTACCTTTTCAATTGTCTTGTTTTTGATACTGATACTGACTTCTCTTTCAACGTCCACCATTTTGCTGTTGTAAAGAAAACGGAACCTGGACATGTCTTCAATCTCGGCCAACACTTCCCTGACCGTTGAATTTTTCATTTCAAGGTCCAGTCTGGTTGTTTGCGCATAGCCATCCAAAGCCCAGCTTTGAATAACAGTAAGTAATACGGCATAAAATGTTAACCTCATACTTCTAAATGTTTTTGTGGCCCAAAGCTTTTTAAACGAGGACCAGATCCTACAAATTTTTTTCATAAGTTTACATTGCTTTTAATTAATAATTATTTGTTAAGTAACCCTTTACTTTCGGCCAAGAAAGAAAAGGGAAAAGTCACTTAAGGGAGGCAGGCCAATGCCTCCCTTTTTGTTTAGTACTATTTTTGTTCGATTACAATTTCCATTTTGCTGAATGTATCGTTAGTTTTACGCTCTCTCTGTTTTATCCTGTAGTTGATTGGTGCTGAAATTTTCAATAATTCCAGTATTTGCGTTAATGATTCATCTTCGAAAGTAGCAGTGTACACATAATCTGTTAAATCAGGGCCGGTTAATTTAATATCTACATTGAACCACCTGTTCATTCTACACACCACTTCTTCCATTGAGTCGTCGCGGAACATGAGGATGCCATCTTTCCAGGCATAGTATTTTTCAACATCTACATTTTTAATATTCATTGTTTTATTATCCAAATCGAACCTGAATCGTTCACCCGGAACAAGTGGAGTAAGCACATTTCTATCTTCAGAATAGTTTCCTTCGTAAAGATTTACTTCTCCTGATACGAGAACAACTTCCAATAAGTTCTCGTGCTGATAGTTTGAGGCCTTAAATTCAGTGCCGGTAACTTCAATATCAATATCTCCGGCATCAACTACGAATGGAATTTTTTTATTTTCTGCTACCTCAAAATAAGCCTCTCCGTCTAATTTCACTTCTCTTATACGGCCACTAAATGCCAAAGGATAACTTAACCGGGTTTTTGAATTTAAATAAACCCTGGTACTGTCGGGTAAAATAAATTCTGAACGCATCCCCGCTGGGGTTACAAGTGTTTGCCACTGCTGAAATTCACTTTCAGCAGGAGCTTTTTCTGTTGCAATCCAGATTGTTGCAATCAGCAAAGGCAGAATTAAAATGGCGGCCACTTTCCTGAAAACTTCAATAAAATTTTTTGATTTTCTTCCTGATATAATTTTTTGCTCTACTTTACGGATGGCTTTGCCGGCATCGTATTTCTTCATGAGCCGAAGTTGCTCCAATCCTTCCCATGCAGTTTTTGAATCGTCAAAAATTTTTCGGTTTTCGGGGGAAGCATTTTTCCATTGCTCTATCTCCCGGAGATCTTCATCATTTAAATCTCCCTGAAAATAGCTAATTAGCAGTCTTTCTATATTCGTTTCTTTCATTTATCTTCTTTGAGGCACAGTTAATTTGTTGCAATAATTACGAGACGAAATAAGAAGGCGAAACACATATAGGGATTGAGGATTACTTCAATCTTCCGGAATAATTACTAAAATTCAGGGCTAAATAAAGAGCCAGCCAAGCAAAACAGAAGGCAAGTAATTTTTTAAATCTTCTCGTAATTGCCTCAGAGCGTTACTTATTTGCAATTCAACTGTTCGTTTTGAAATGCCCAGTTTATCAGCAATTTCCTGGTTTTTGAGTCCTTCAAAACGACTCATTACAATAATTTCGCAACAACGTGGCGGCAAACTTTCCAGGCATTTATCAATTAATTCCCTCAACTCTGATTCGGCAAACCAGTAAATGGATAGATTTTCAGAAGG
>DATFJO010000497.1:0-2435 GCA_035269145.1 Tangfeifania sp.
GGCACCGGAACATTTACACGCTTCCAAAATTACGTTGCTCGACAAGCAAATAGGGAGGTTACTCAACAAACTGGAAGAAATGGGCGAACTGGAAAATACGCTTATCGTTTTTACCAGCGACAACGGTCCTCATACCGAAGGAGGTGGTCACGATCCTGAATTTTTCAATAGTAACGGCAAACTTCGAGGCATCAAACGCGATATGTATGAAGGTGGAATCAGGGTGCCGATGATTGCAGTGTGGAAAGATAAAATCAAACCAGAAACGGTTACCAGTCACATTAGCGGATTCCAGGATTTAATGCCCACATTTGCTGAAGTTTCGGGTATTGAAGTCCCGCAACAATCAAATGGAATTTCCATTTTGCCATTATTAAAAGGCGAATCTCAAACAGAGCATGATCATCTGAATTGGGAATTCCAACTCGATGGCTGGGGAAGAATAATGCCCAAAGGAGGGTTCCGGCAGTCGGTACGAATTGATAACTGGAAAGGGGTCCGTTATGGAATTAATACTGAAACTGAACTTTATAATCTGGATGAAGATATTTCAGAAACAAACAACATTGCAGCAGATCATCCGGAAATCGTAAATAAAATGAACAGGATTTTTGAAGAAGAAAGGTCTAAAACTCCTGGATTTCCTTATGGTGGCGTTGTTCAGGATTATAAAGCAAAAGATAAATTTGCTTTGAAGTAGTTGAGGGATTTTCTATTTTGTGAGGGATTTTAAAACTGTCAATAATATACTTTAATGAGGCCAATCCTTTTTTTGGTTTTACTGTTTTTCGTTGGATGTCAAATTGAAGAAAAACAGATTGCTGAAAAGCTAAATATCATTTACATTCTTGCTGATGACTTGAGTTATCGCGACTTGAGTTGTTATGGACAAACACAATACAAAACACCTAATTTAGATGACCTGGCTGAATCGGGTGTTCGTTTTACGCAGGCATATGCAGGTGCTCCTGAATGCGCTCCATCAAGAGGAACGCTGTTAACCGGATTGCATGCGGGACATGCACCCGTTCGAATTAATGCAAGTGCACGTGGACAGGATTTTATTCCCGACAGTGTAATTACCGTTGCCGAAGTTCTAAAAGAAGCAGGCTACGCAACCGGTTTTGTGGGAAAATGGGGCGTTGGCCTCCCGGGAACAGAGGGTGTTCCGCACAATCAGGGTTTTGATTATGCATTTGGATTTTACGACCAGGGCCGGGCGCATACTTATTTCCCTTTCTATTTAATTGAAAATGGAAAGAAAATTGAATACCCCGCAAACTATCAATTTGATATGCAACAACGGTATACAATGAACAGCAGCAAAGAGCCAAAATTATTAAATGAATATGATGAAAATGGAAAATTAATTCTTGCAGAATTGGAAAATCCTTCAGAGGCAGTCTATTCTCAAAACGAAATTGATAAGGCTGCTTTTCGTTTTCTGAACAAGAATGAAAAAACAGGGCAACCATTTTTTCTTTACTATGCCACACAACTTCCACACAGACCTGTAATTATTGATGATTTGGGAGAAATGAAAAACAATCAAACACTTCCTCAACGTCAGAAAGAATGGGCAGCAATGGTAAAAAGGTTGGATTCCTTTATTGGGGAATTGGTCAACTATTTAAAAGAAACAAATCAATTTAAAAACACAATTATCTTCTTTTCTTCGGATAACGGTTATTCTATGTGTGGTTACATGGGGCGCGGAAATGCAAATACAAACTGGCCCGACGATCCGTTCTTAAAAAATAAAGGCCCTTTTCGGGGAGGTAAATTCTCTGCTTTGGAAGGAGGAATCCGGGTTCCGTTTTTCGTATCAAGCCCGGGTCAATTTTCAGCAAAAACAATTAATACACCTGTTTGGCTGGTCGATTTTTATGCAACTGCTGCTGAAGTGGCCGGAGTTAAATTAAATCATCAAACCGATGGAAATAGTTTAATGCCACTGCTGAAAGGAAATAAATCGACCGTTTTTGATAACCGCCCAATGTATTTTTACAAAAACACCGAACAGGCTGTAAGAATGGGATGCTGGAAAGCCTATCGGAAATCACCGCAAGACAAAATTGAGCTTTACTTAATTGAAGAAGACATTCATTCCGACAGGGACTTGGCAGAATTTTATCCCGATGTTGTGCAACAAATAGATTCCATATTTACGAAAGTACATGTTGCAAGTGAATGGTACAGAAATCCATGGGAATCGCGAGAGGAATTTCGTTCAAAAGTTGAGAAAGCAAAAAAAACGGGTAATTTGCAAATTTCAACTCGTCCGAACGGGTTAGCAAAAAATTAATTTAGGTAAAAGCGATAAAAAAATACTCTTTATTACAAAACAAAAAACAGTATCATGAAAAAAATATTCCTTACAGTTATTCCCCTTTTATTTGTTACAATCAGTTTCTCTCAGAACAGAATTTCCCGCA
>DATFJO010000498.1:0-4923 GCA_035269145.1 Tangfeifania sp.
AACTCAAAAAACATTTTCCCGATACCGAGGTAAATAAACAACCCGATAATATCATTCATAGTGGTGATAAACGGGCCGGTTGCCAGCGCCGGGTCAATTTTCAACCGGTGCAGGAACATCGGAATAAACGTTCCGAAAACAGATGCAAAAATAATGACGATAAACAGGGAGATTGCCACTGAATACGTGAGAGCCATATTTCCCTGGCTGAAATAGTTGTAAAAAAATATGAGGATAGCAAAAATTGATGCCGTAGACAATGCAACCAGCAATTCTTTTAGCAAACGTTTACCAGTCGATTCAATTTCTTTTACACCACTGGCAATACTTTGCACTACAATGGATGAAGATTGCACCCCTACATTCCCTGCCATCGCGGCAATGAGCGGAATAAAAAAGGCCAGCTCGGTAACCTGTGCCAGTTCGCTCTCGTGAGAGCCCAATACCAGTGCTCCAAGAATACCCCCAAGCAACCCGATGAGCAGCCACGGAAAGCGTGCCCGCAAAAGCTGCCAAACCTTGTCGCTTGGTTCTACATCGCCGGTAATACCCGAAACCATTTGGTAGTCACGTTCAGCTTCTTCACGCACAAAATCAATTACGTCGTCGAAAGTAATCCGTCCTTTCAGCCGGCCAATGTTATCCACTACAGGAATGGCCACAAGGTCGTATTTATCCATCAGTTCAGCTACTTCTTCCTGACGAATACCAGTGCTGACGCTAATTACATCAGTATTATAAATGTTGATTATTTTTGTGTTTGTAGAGTTCAGAATCAGCTTTTTCAGCGAAAGCACACCTTTCAGTTTGTCTTTATCGTCGGTTACGTAAATGTAATATATCTCATCCACCTCTTCGGCCTGCCTGCTTATCTCTTTTAAACAGGTGGCCACTGTCCAGTTTTCGTTCACCGAAACCATTTCCACCGCCATAATTCCACCGGCTGTATCCTCTTCATACTCCATCAAATCGACAATATCGCCGGCCTGTTCGGTGTCTTCTATACCCATAAGCACCTCTTTTTTGAGGTCTTCATCGAGGTCGGCCATAATGTCGGCAGCGTCGTCCGAGTCCATATACTCGATAAACTTGCTGGCAATGAGTTCGGGAGGAAGTACTTTCAGAAATCTTTTCCGGTCGTTTTCCGGGATTTCAATCAGCACATCCGAGGCCTTTTCGCCCTCAAGCAAAAGGTAGACATACTTTGCCTCATCCATGGTAAGATCATCCATAATTTCGGCAATGTCGGCCGGATGGAGCGGTTCCATCCATGCTTTAATTTCTTCGGTGCTTTCATTTTCGACAAGCCCCTTCAGCATATCAATGTATTCCCTGGTGATTTCAAAATCCATAATCCTGTTTTTTAGCGGTTTTCAATGGTCTGTGTCAACTCAATAAAATCGGCAACGGTTAATTGTTCCGGTCTTTTTGTGGCAAATTGCTCCGGTAAGTTTTGGCTCCGGCCTCCGAGGGAGTTCCGGAGCATTTTTCGTCGTTGGTTAAATGCCAGTTTCACAATTTCGAAGAACAATTTCTCGTTGCAGGGCAATGTTTTTACCTCATTGCGCCTGAGCCGTATAACGGCCGATTTTACTTTCGGGGGAGGGACAAAAACCTGTGCAGGAACGGTAAACAGATAATCGGTTTGGTACCATGCCTGGAGCAGCACACTCAATATTCCATAGGTTTTACTGCCGGGGCCTGCTGTAAGTCTTTCGGCTACTTCTTTCTGAACCATTCCCACAACTTCGGGAACCCTGTTTCGTAATTCCAGTACACGAAAAAAAATCTGGGAAGAGATATTGTAGGGGAAATTACCGATAATGCTGAACGAATCGGGCAAACGTGAAGCATCCCATTTCAGAAAATCTTCGGAATAGAGCCGTTCTGCCAGATTTGGATAGTAGGTTTTCAGGTATTCTACCGACTCGGTATCGATTTCAACAAGATGAACATTCAGTTCGGGCCTTTCAGTTAAATAATGCGTGAGGATTCCCATCCCCGGCCCTATTTCCAATACATCGGGAACAGTGGCTCCAAGGCTGTCAACAATTTTCCGGGCAATATTCTGATCCTTTAAAAAGTGCTGACCAAGATTTTTTTTGGGCCGTACAATATTCATTACTCTCCGGGTCGTTCATTTTAGTTTACTTAACTGCGGATAAACAAAATTTCAGCAATTGTTAATTATCCGTTTCATTTACTAAAAACCCCGGACAGCTATTTTGTTTAACACCATTCGGGCTTTTTTACTTAAATAATCAAACAAATTTATATTTTTGTCGGCTACTGAATGACTGAAACTGCTACTATTTTTCTGTTTGCCGCATAAATCCATTGCAGCAACCTTAAAATCAAAGCAATATAACAGTTTAAATTTTTTTGTTTTGAAGAAAACAGCCTACAAAATTGTAAGATTTCTTGCTTTTTTTGCTGCCGGAGCATTTCTTTTCTGGCTTATTTACAAAGATCAGGATATCGGGCGCATCAAATCAGTGTTAAGAAATGACGTTAATTATTTCTGGATTGGCATTTCACTCATCATCGGTTTGTTCAGCCACATCAGCCGTACACTGCGTTGGGGATTGATGATAAAACCAATAAGCCACAAACCGCGATTTATCAATACGTTTTTATCAGTAATGATTGGGTACCTGATGAACCTGGTGCTGCCACGCATGGGGGAACTATCGCGGTGCGGGGTGCTTGCGAGATACGAGAAAATATCATTCACCAAATTACTGGGAACCGTGGTGGCCGAACGGGCAGTAGATATGCTTACGCTGTTGATTTTGCTGGCAATTGTAATTTTTTCGCAGTTTGGCGAAATGCTTCATTTTCTGCAAAGCAATCCGGAAATCGAATCGAGATTGCAATCCATTATTTTTTCACCCTACCTGATTATTGGTTTTGCAGCTTTTATTGCAATGGCTTTCATTTTCAGAAAAACGTTGAAAAACACCCTCTTTTACCGTAAAATTGCCGACATACTTGGCAATCTGAAAGAAGGTTTTATTTCCATCCGGTCGATTGAGCAAAAAGGGTGGTTCTTTTTTCACTCCGCACTTATCTGGATTTTGTATTACGTAATGCTTTATGTGGTATTTTTCGCCTTCGATTTTACCAGCGATTTAAATCCGCTGGCAGGGCTCACCACTTTTGTGCTGGCCAGTTTCGGAATGGTTGCCCCTGTGCAGGGCGGAATGGGTGCCTGGCATTTTATGGCAACCGAAGCCCTTGCGCTTTACGGAGTAGCCTATGAAAACGGAATTATTTTTGCATTTGTGGCCCATACGTCAATGAACGGAATGATTATCGTTATAGGCATAATTTCCATGCTGGTTCTTCCGTTTATAAACCGTAGAAAGAGAATAAAAACAAAAGCAGCAACAGTCTGAAATAACATATTACCTGAAATTTGCGCATGAATACCGAACTTTTTATTTCGCGCAGGTTATTTTTTGAAAAAGGAGACAAAAAATTTTTGTCGCAAAGAATAATCCGGATTGCACTGGTGGGAATCGCACTGGGGCTGGCCGTGATGATCGTTTCGGTTTCGGTGGTTACCGGGTTCAAGCAGGAAATCAGGGACAAAGTGGTGGGATTTGGCTCCCACATTCAAATCATTAATTTTGATTCGAACAATTCGTATGAAACACGCCCCGTTTCGCGCAACCAGGCATTTCTTGAAGAACTGAAAACATTCAGCGGCATTGAAACAATTCAGGTTTTTGCCACCAAACCGGGAATGATTAAAACCGATGAATACATTCAGGGAATTGTATTTAAAGGCGTAGATGCCGGGTACGACTGGAGCTTTTTTCGCGAAAACCTGGTAAGCGGTAATTTGCCCGAACTGAATGATTCGCTGCGGTCCGACCAGATTTTACTTTCAAAACAATTATCCGATTTGCTCACCGTGGAGTTGGGCGATAAAGTAGTGCTTTATTTTATCAATGAAGATGAAAGCACCCCGCGGATGTTGCAGCTCGAAGTCAGCGGGCTGTACAATACCGGAATCGAGGAATTCGACAACCTGTTTGTAGTAGGCGACCTGCAGCAGGTGCAAAGGTTGAATGACTGGCGGAGCGACCAAATCAGCGGGGTTGAAATTCTGGTAAACGATTTCAACCGAATTGAAGAAATTGAGCAGGAGGTGCGCAACACCGTGCTCGACTACAGCCGCGAAAACGACGCCATTTTACGAACCACCACCATCACACGCGAATATCCGCAAATTTTCGACTGGCTTTCCATGCTCGACATGAATGTGTGGGTCATCCTGATTCTGATGGCAGTAGTAGCCGGTTTTAATATGATTTCGGGTTTGCTGGTGCTGATACTCGAACGCAGCAACATGATTGGCGTGCTGAAAGCGTTGGGTAGCCGAAACTGGAGTATCCGGCGGGTTTTTCTTTATCTTGCAGTATTTCTTACTTCGCGCGGTATGCTTTGGGGAAATATCATCGGGATAACTTTTATTGTCGTTCAGAAAACATTCGAAATTTTCACCCTCAATCCTACCACTTATTATGTGGATGTGGTGCCTGTAAATTTTTCAATCGTACACCTTTTATTGCTGAATGCAGGAACAGTAGTCGCTACGTTTTTAATGCTGATTGTTCCGAGTTACCTGGTCAGCAAAATTTCACCCGATAAAACCATCCGGTTCGATTAACTTGAAATCAGTAGTAATTCTTATTTTTGCCGCATGAATGTTTCTCGCGAACATATTAAAAAAGCCCTGGAAAAGAAACTTCCGGGACCGGAGTCGCACAACAAAATGATTCCTCCGAACCGTGATTTGCATGCGCCCGAAAAAGAAAAAAGCAGGCTAAAAAAAAGCAGTGTGTTGCTTTTGCTTTTTGAAGAAAACGGGGAATTAAAAATCTGCCTGATAAAACGCCCTGCCCACATGAAACA
>DATFJO010000499.1:0-3185 GCA_035269145.1 Tangfeifania sp.
GTTTCCACCGCTTGTTTTTCCAGCTACGGAATGACCGAAACCGCCACCCACATTGCCCTGCGAAAAATAAACGGCACCGGCGCCGACGGCTGGTACCACTGCCTGGAAAATATCCGCGTGAGTTTATCTGCAGAAGGTTGCCTGCAGATTTTCCTGCCCGGACTGGAAAACCAACCCCTGCATACCACCGACTTAGCTGAATTGAAAGATGAAAAAACCTTCCGGATTCTGGGTCGTGCCGACAATGTGATTATCTCCGGCGGCATAAAATTTTCGCCCGAGCAACTCGAGAAAAAACTGGAACCGTTCATTTCCGAACCGTTTCTGATTTCTTCTTTGCCCCATGAATCGCTGGGACAACAGTTAGTTTTTGTGGTGGAAGGAAGTGAAAATAAGGAAACTGTTAAAAAATTAAAGAAAATTTGCCGGAAACATCTCGATAAGTATGAACAACCCAAACAAATCCTGTTCCTACATAAATTGCCCCGCTTGCCCAATGGAAAATTCAACCGGCGAGAAACCTGACTGCCGAATTCAACCAACAAATCAGTGAATCTGTGGCAATTATTGTTGTTATCTAAAACAGCCACTGATTCACAGATCCGAAATAAACAACCGTGAATAAACAATAAAAAAATCAGTGAATCTGTGGCAATCATCCTGATTTCCGGGGCAACGCGCTTAGCGGATCGAACCGCTTAGCGCATGAAGACAATGGCCATCATTGTTATTAGTAGCGCTATGTTTCCGCAAAAATCTATTTAAACCCATTCTAAATTTACCCCCCCCGTAAATTTTACAACAAATCATTTTTTTGGGTATTTGTTTTTTTTATGTTTGTGCCGTTACTCCAGGGAACAAACCCCCGCCGTAACACATTTTTTTTTCAGAAAGGGACAGATAAAATTTAGTGGGTCAAACACGGTTATTCAACTATTTTGGGCAGCGAACGCGCTTAGCGGATCGAACCGCTTAGCGCATAAAGACAATTCGTTCAATCATATATTTCCAGGGGCAAAAAGCAACCCAGCCCTTTAATACCAATTGGTCTCCGGACCGGGTTGCAACAGTTATTTTACAGACATTAAAGCCGCTAAAAATTATCGGCTTAACTTTAAAAAAGCAAAATATACATGAAAGTAAATTTAAAAAGAACCATATTTTTTATTTTAATTATCATTTCAGTTTCAACAAATGCCCAACGCACTACCGAAATTGGATTCACTGGAGGAGCCATCCGTTTTTACCCGGAAGCAGAATTTTTCAGCCAAAGTTTAAATAACCAGTCAAAGAATGGCTGGGGCTGGTCGGCCGGATTTTTTTATGAAAAGCACTGGAAACCCAAAATTAATCCGGTTTTGGAATTAAACTACAGTAATTTTTCAAGTGACTTTTTCCTTGAGCACAGGTTTTTTGAGCCCGAAACCGGAAATATCGGGGAACCAGTTTCCGATACTTTTCGCGATGCTACATTCAGTTATCTCTCTGCTTCGGCAGGTGTTAAACTTTATTTGAATAACAAATTGTTTGTGTATCCGGGTTTTGAAATAAGCAAGTCATTAAACAGGAAAACTGACCTGTGGTCGGTAATGTATTATGCCAAAGACTGGGGCAGCAGCGTTTATATAAAAAACAGGTACTTAAACAAAACCAACTATTACGCAAAACTTGGATTAGGAGTTGACCTAAAGGCAGTTGATGTAATGCTGGAATATGTTTATGGATTAAATTATCAGCTTTCGTTTTACGAGTATTCCACGCCATTTGGTGTTAACCATCGCAACAAGTATTTACAGTTGAAAGTTCAGGTCCCTATATACAAGTTCAGCAAAAAATGAGTTTAAATTAAAAAAAATCAGTTTAAATCGTGAAAGATGGAAAAAATACTGAATCCATTCATTTTGTTGTTTTTGCTTTTTGTTTCATATAACCTGCATGCCCAGCGAATCACCGAAATCGGCCTTACCGGCGGGGGCATCCGTTTTTACCCCGAAGCGCAACATTTGGGTTCCAATCTGAATAACAGCATGGACAATGGATGGGGCTGGTCGGCTGGAATTTTTTTTGAAGATCACTGGAAACCTAAAATTCACCAGGTGGTTGAAATTAATTACTACAACCTCTCGAGTGACGTTTTCCTGCAGAAAAACCCGGAAGGGCCGTGGAGCCCGAATGACGGAACCGGCAGGCAGCCTGTTTATGGGAATTATAAGAATACTTCCTTCGATCAAATTGCCATTTCGGGAGGAATAAAATATTTGCTGAATAAAAAAATATTTGCTTATCCCGGTTTTGAAATTACCAGGGCTTTAAACAGTTCCGTGGATATTAACAAAACAACATATAATTTAAAATTGGGTGCAGGATTAAACTTAAGACAAATAGATATTTTACTGGAATATGCCTACGGACTAAAATACCAGCGCATGATTTATGACCCCGCTGTTCCGTTTGCCAGCACCCACCGGAACAAGTATTTGCAATTGAAGGTGCAGGTTCCGTTGTACAGATGGAAATAAATTTAACGATGAAATCGAAGAAACAGACATTCGCACTCATTTTTATTCTGATTGTATTTTCAGGTTGTATCCGGGATGTGGCGTTGGATCTGGATAATACCAGCCGGGAATATGTGTTGAACTGCATTTTAAATACCCACCAGGATACCCTGACAGCTACGCTTACAAAAACAGAAAATATTGCTTCCGGTAGTGAGTTGTTTGAAACCGTAAAAGACGCAGAAATTGTTTTGTTCGAAAACGGTAAAAATGTCGGGAGTTTTTCTTATTCTGATTCAAACGCTTACTTGTTGGTTTACAAACCCAAACCGGGAAAAACATACCGGTTAGAAGTAAATATTGGGAATGATAAAGTTTGGGGTGAAACTACTATCCCAAAAACAGTTGAAGCAAAAATTGAAAAATTGGCTTCATCGATGGCAGGCTATCAGGTTTCATTTGAAGATAATAAAGATGAAGAAAATTTTTACTGGTTAACAGTAACAGGTTTTGAAGGAGCACAGGGAAACCAAACAAAAAATATTGCATGTGTTATCTATTCCAATTTTGAATATGCCGACGATTTTAATCAAAGAATATATGACAACGGGATTTTCCGCTTTGAATACGAATACTACTTGCGGTTTAACGATTTGCAACTAACCAAACAAAAAACCGAAATAGTAT
>DATFJO010000500.1:0-17903 GCA_035269145.1 Tangfeifania sp.
TTTTGCTTATTCTTAAGTTCAGAAATGCTTAGAAAGCCGGTAAATTAAAACGATACTTTTAGCTGTTGTTTTTCGGGAGATATTCAGAAGTAAACAATCAGATTCCGAAGTGCAAAAAAAGACATAAAAAAAACAGGAACCAACTGATTCCTGCTTTCATTTTTTTTGAAATTCTTTTTACCTCATCGGATATTTATTGAAAATATCTTCCGAATTCATGAGGATATCAATGTATTGTGCACGCTGATAAGTAAACGGATCTTTCATATTTTTTCGGGAAAGTTTTCCCCTGAAATCATCCAGCGATTTATATTCTTTTTTATCCATCCACTCATTCAATTCTTTGAGTATATCGGCTACAACCGATGGGCCGTTTTTATAAATTGTACTAACCAGTTGTATGGTATCTGCACCGGCCAGAATCATTTTTATCACGTCTTTCGAATTGTAGATACCCCGGCTGGCACAAACGTCACCATCGAGATTGTCGTACAGCAAACCTGCAAACCGGAGTGCTACCATATGATCTTTAGGGCTGCTTAATTCCCATGGAAAATGGAACTCCTCTTTTTCGATATCAATTTCAGGTTGAAAAAACCGGTTAAAAAGAACATAAGCATCGGCACCGGCTTCATCAATTTTCTTGATAAAATTTAATGGATTGGAATAAAATAAGCTGATTTTTACACTTACCGGGATATTCACCGCCTTTTTCACGGCTTTCACCACCTGAACCTGTTTTTCTTCAATTGATTCACCAGTCACTTCAAAATACCCCGGAACTGCGTAAAGGTTAATTTCCAGCCCGTCAACACCGGTTGCTTCCAGCTTTTTGGCATAATCAACCCATGTTGGTTCATACATGGCATTTAAACTTGCAAATACCGGGACATTAACACTTTTTTTCAGTTTTTCGAGGTTGTATAAATGCTCTTTCGGACCTGCATGCTCCACATCCGGGAACAACCGAATCATTTCGGCATGACGCTCATTGTATTCATTTAACTCTTCGGATAGTTGAAGATCTTCGAGCTGCACCTGTTCTTCGAAAAGTGAACGGTACACAATTGCGCCAATTCCGGCTTTTTCAAGTTCTTCGATTGATTTTTGTTTCGATACTAAATTACATGCTCCGAGAATGAGTGGGTTTTTAAGTTTCACCCCCATGTAGGTAGTTGATAAATCTGCCATATTATTTTGATTTTTTACTGTTTTATTTCTTGCTGTAATAGTAACTAAATATAGAAATATTTTGTTCAAAAACAATTTAATTTAATATTCAATTTCAAAAGCCCGGCAAATATTAACTTCTAAAAAACAGAAAACCACCCGTTAGACGACGGATGGTTTTCTTTAGATTATTATTTCTGTATTTTTTTACAATAAACTCAATGTAACGGTTAAACCAGCCATAACAACTGAAACCATTGTCATAAGTTTAATCAGAATATTCAATGAAGGACCGGAAGTATCTTTAAACGGATCGCCAACAGTATCGCCAACAACACCAGCGTGGTGTGTTTCACTTCCTTTACCGCCATAGTTTCCTTTTTCAATGAATTTTTTGGCATTGTCCCAGGCACCACCGGCGTTGTTCATAAACACAGCCAACGTGAAACCTGTAGTTAAACCACCGGCAAGCAAACCTACTACACCGGCAACACCCATTGCAGCACCAACAATTACCGGAACAGCAATAGCCACCAGCGAAGGAAGCATCATTTCGCGCTGTGCACCTTTGGTTGAAATTTCCACGCATTTGGCATATTCAGGTTTTGCAGTGCCGTCGAGAATACCTTTAATTTCTTTAAACTGACGACGTACTTCGTCAACCATTGCGCCTGCAGCACGTCCTACAGCTTTCATGGTCATTGCGCTGAAAACAAATGCCATCATGGCTCCCAAAAACAATCCACCAAGAAACAGCGGATTAAACAGGGTAATATCGTAAGCAGCAGAAAATTGTTTCACTGAAGCGGTGGAAATTTTAATTACCTCCACACCTTCTTCAACTGCGGGAGCAACATCACGATAAAATACATATCCGCCTTTGGTAACAAAACCTTCGCCGGCTCTTGCAATTTTATCGAACCATAGTCTTACTTCTTCCATATAAGCCGAAATAAGTGCCATGGCAGTAAGTGCAGCCGAGCCAATTGCAAAACCTTTACCGGTTGCAGCAGTTGTATTGCCCAGCATATCGAGTGCATCGGTGCGTTCTCTAACCTGAGGATCGAGTTCTGACATTTCGGCGTTACCTCCGGCATTGTCGGCAATTGGTCCGAATGCATCGGTTGCAAGGGTAATTCCAAGAGTTGAGAGCATACCTACTGCAGCAAATCCAATTCCGTAAACACCCAGGGCAAAATGTTGTGCACCGCCTGCAGCCCAGAAAGCACCCATAATACCGAGAACAATGGTTACCACAGGAATCCAGGTAGAATACATGCCAACTGCAAGGCCGTCGATAATGGTAGTCGCAGGTCCCTGCTGGGCTTGTTTGGCAATACCTTTGGTAGGTTTGTACTCATCGGATGTAAAGTATTCTGTTGCCTGACCAATGATTACACCGGCGGTCAAACCAATAACCACAGCCCAGAAAATACCCCAGGTTACCCAACCAATCATAACCAAACCAATCATGGCAATTAAAATCAACACTGAACTCCCACCAGTACCCAGCAAGAGCGCATTGAGCAATGTTTTTTGCGTAGCCGACTCTTTGGTACGAACCATGAAAATACCAAGAATTGAGAGAATAATACCAATGGCAGCAACCATCATTGGCGCAAGAACCATCTGATATGCCTGTGCTTCATTCGTAATGAGAACTGCGGGAATAGACGCCCCGAGCGCAGCAGTGGCCAGAATTGAACCTGCATAAGATTCGTACAGGTCGGCGCCCATGCCAGCAACATCGCCAACATTATCGCCGACATTGTCAGCTATGGTTGCAGGGTTACGTGGGTCATCTTCCGGGATACCGGCTTCAACTTTACCAACGAGGTCGGCGCCTACGTCGGCAGCTTTGGTATAAATACCACCGCCCACACGTGCAAACAATGCCTGTGTAGAAGCACCCATACCAAATGTAAGCATGGTAACAGTAATTTCAATTAATTTTACTCTTGTTCCTGCTTCGTTAATGAGCCCGTTTGTAACATATTCAGGATGTGCATGAACCAGGTTTAGCCCCAAAAACTGAAGGCCGTTGGCCATGTTATCGGGTGTATAAACATACTCATTCAAAATCCAAAACCAGGCAGCAATGTCGAGCAGGGCAAAGCCTACAACAACCAATCCCATCACGGCGCCACTGCGGAATGCCACCTGCAATCCTTTGTTCAGCGATTGCGATGCGCCATGGGCAGTACGTGCCGAAGCAAAAGTTGCTGTTTTCATTCCCAGAAAACCACAAAGCCCTGAGAAAAAACCTCCTGTAAGGAAAGCTACGGGCACAAAAGGATTTTGAACCTTAAAGTATGCCATAATAATTAGCAAAACAAATAAAATGGCAAAAACAATGGCAACCACTTTATATTGCCGGTTCAAATAAGCCATTGCGCCTTCCCGCACATACTGCGCAATCTCTTTCATACGGGGAGTACCTTCCGAGTTCTTCATCATTGATTTGAAGAAAAACCATGCAAAAATCAATGCAAGTATGGAAGCAAATGGAACTAATAAGAAAATGTTACTCATAAGATGATAATTTTTATGTAACAATGTTACGGTTTAGATAATAATTTTAACTCTTCAGTTTATATAAGTTTTTTTTGAATTCTCAGCCTCAAGTTTTTTTTGTCTGCCAGACAAAGATAAATTTTAAAATGAAAAGCAGAAGCTTTGCCTGTTTATTTGTAATGAGTTTGAAAATTAATTAACACAGTAAAAAAAAGCTTATAATGTCTTTTATTCCAGACAAATACATCGTTAAATTTATACTTCAGATTAGCAAACGTTTACTTATATCCTGTTTCAAAACATCTAATAATGGATGAGAGCACGCCGTTCGCGTCCGTTCATTAACACTGTGAGTGGTTTAGTAAATTCTACATGCTTTACATATTCTGTTTCATTTTTGGTTTTCATATTTTTTAGCTTTTCCATTTTAAGGAACGCTTTATTTGAATTATGCGGAACCGAAAAATAGCCTACATTCATAGAGGTTACGTTATGGAAAAAATGCGATCCGAGTGAGGCATCGAGCGGAAAATCCGGAAGGCCCATTTCAATAATGACCCTGGCTTTTGAAATGTTCGACCACAGCACCGGAATGCCGGTATACGGGTCGCGCGACCCCCAGCGCCCTGGACCGATTAGAATAAATTCTTTGCCTTCTTTTTCGAGCAGGCTGTTTATATCGGTAATTTCCCGTGCCATCTGACGTGTTTTGGTTTTATCAAATTTTTCAGGATCAACATAAACAATGTCGCTGATATTTTCAATTTTTCCATTTCCCATTCCTCTTGCGGTATACATAAATATTTCTTCATCATCAATAGACCCCAGGTCGATATCAACCTGTTGTTCTACCCTTATCAAAGGTTTTATCTGCAACAGATAGAAAGTGGGCACTCCGTTTTCGGTAGCATCCAGGTCGAGTGCATATTCAATTTCTACGGGCGAGCCCATCGCTTCTTTAAATAACTCAAGCAGTAACCTAAGCGTTTCGGCAAGGGGCAGGTATTCATATTTCAGAATATTGGCAAAATCAATAATTCTTGGCCCCTGTTCCTGTATACCCGGAATCAGGTCGTCATTTTCTGCATTATATGTAGAAGCAGAATGCTGGAGAGTTCCGTCATTTTCAGCATCTTTAACACGAAATTTTCGGATAGCAGCATTTTCGCCTCCTGTAATCAAATCAAATTTGGTTTTTGTTAAATCGATGGCATAAAAATGTTTTTGCGAATCGCGTAAAAGATCGCTCACAGCAGTGGGATTTATATTTGGATACCTGGGGCAAAACCTGAACGAATTTTCGCCACCTACAACATACATTCCCAATCCTACCGCAGCCACAGAAAAGCCATCCTCGGGCTGCATATACGAAATAGGGTAATAATTATACGACTGCGCCACCCCCGAAATAGTAGGATAATACTTACCATTGTAGTTCTGCCCAACAACTTCCTGAATTATCACTGCCATTTTTTCCTCTTCAATTTTATAATTTATGGCATCGAAATAAGCCTGGGCCGAATCGGTAAAAATGCTGGCATAAACCAGCTTGACAGCCATTTCCAACTGGTTGTAACGCTCTTCAATATCGGGGTGATTGTTTGGAATAAGGTAAGTTGCATATACACCTGAAAATGGCTGCAGAAGCGAATCCTCGAATAAACCGGAAGAACGGACAGCCAATGGCTTGCTTACATGTTCGAGATAGCTCATCAACCGTTCTTTTATTTTTTTGTCAAACTCAGACTCAAGGAAATGCTGGCGAATGGATGAGTAATCATTTAATGAATAAATATCGTCGTACAAATTATTCATCTCAACAAACTTATCGAATTCAAGGGCTCCAATCACAGTTGTTGACGGGATGCGAATATTCAAACTGGGAATCAGTTTCTGAAAATCGATGTTTTCGATAAAATTGCAGATAAATGCAATTCCACGCCCTTTACCGCCGAGTGAGCCTTTTGCCATTCGGTGAACCAACCGGTTGGAGGCAGCGAGTACCGGATCGAAATTCACAATGGTACCTTTCAGTTTTTCGAAACGAACGGTTTTAAAAACATCGAGGCAGAACTGCCGCAAATCTTCTGCCGATTCAAAATCTTCCGTTTTTACCGGGCGCAGCAATTCAGCCATGTTAATCTCGCCACGTGCCATCAGCCAGGTAGAAAATGAGTTCCGCCTTCCGTGGTAGAAAAGCGCTTCGGCAGGAATATCCCTGAATTTTTGTTGAAACTCAATAAGGTTTTCAGCTTCGGTAATGGGTTTTCCGTCTTGTCCTTTAAATACAAAATTTCCAAATCCGAGTCTTCTGTACAAAAAATTAAGAATGTCCATCGACAGGCTTTCAGAGTTCTTATCGATAAAATCGGCCCGGATACTTTTTGCCCGCCGTGCATTTTCAATATCCTGAGACTGCAGCAACACAGGAATCGGGTATTTCAGTGTTTCTTTTGCATATTTCAACAATTCAATACCGGCATCGCCATCTTCAATTCCTTCTTTTTCAAATTTCACATCCGAAATTACACACAGCATGTACCTGCGGTAAATGTTTATTATTTTTACAGCATCTTCGTAATTATCGGCCAAAATCACCTTTGGCCGGGCCCTCATTTTCAAAATCTTATGCAACTCATCTTTAGCATCTTCCTGAACAAGAATCTGGGTCTGGGTCATAATGGTTGTGTACAGAATAGGAAGGTAACGCGAATAATACTGGATACTGTCTTCCACGAGCAGCACCACCCTGACGTTCCCGTTTTGCGTATCCCGGGCCACATTTTTTTTGTCTTCGATGTATTTAATCATGGCAAGAAAAACATTCGAATTGCCATTCCATACAAAAATCCGGTCGATGAAATCCATTTTTCGCCCTTCGGCCTGGAAATAACGCAAATCGGAATTGTTATTGGCAAGCAGCAAAAGTGGAATTTTCGGGCTGGATTTGTTTATATGGTAAGATGTTTCAACAGCGGCATCTTTATCGAGACCTGCCATTACAATTATCAGATCGAACTCCTGGTGCTCAAGTGCAATCAGGGCATCTTCGCGCGTATTTACACTGGTAAACCGTGGCGCCGCATATAAATTAAGCTGCAAATATTCGCCGAAGATTTTATCGCTGAACTGCCCTTCCCGCACAATGGAATAGGAGTCGTAGAGTGTTGCAATCAAAAGCACTTCTTTTACTTTGGTAGGCATCAGTTCCTGAAAAATATCGCGGTCGGTTTTTTTGCGTTTGTATATGTTGGCAAGTGTCATTTTCTCTGTTTCCATGCTTTGTAATTTAAAACCCTGAAATTATACATTTTTTGAAGAAAAAAGGAACGCATTAACATGCTGAAAAAAAGAAAAGGATCCTGCAAGCTCTTTTGCTGAATCCTTTTCAAAATAATTTTTAAAAACTTTAAAACTTTAGCCGAGTTTGTGAATTACCAGGCCTGACCGCAGTTTTGGTTCGAACCAGGTAGTTTTTGGCGGCATAATATTTCCGCTGTCGGCAATATTAATCAGTTGCTGCATCGAAACCGGATAAAGTGCAAAGGCAGCTTTCATTTCATCGGAATCCACCCGTTTTTTCAGGGCTTCCAGTCCACGGATACCTCCCACAAAATCAATTCGTTTTGAGGTGCGCAGATCGTATATATCCAGAACCGGCCCCAAAACCTGGTTTGAAAGAATGGTAACGTCGAGTACCCCGATTGGATCATCATCGTTATAAGTACCCTGGCGTGCCGTGAGTTTGTACCAGTTTCCGTCAAGGTAAAGGCTGAATTCATGCAACTTTGATGGCTTAAAAATATCAGGTCCCATTTTTTCTATTTCAAATCCGCGGCTCAGTTCTTTCAGAAAGCCTTCTTCAGAATGTCCGTTCAAATCGGTAACTACCCGGTTGTAATCGATAATTTGCAACTGGTCATCCGGAAAATGGACGGCCATAAAATAATTGTATTCTTCATCTCCGGTATGATTTGGATTCTGCGCCGTTTTTTCAAGGCCGATTCGGGCAGCAGCGGCTGTGCGGTGGTGTCCGTCGGCCACATAAGTAAACGGAACTTTAGTGCTAAAAAGCTGCTCAATACGCCTGTTTTTTTCAGCATTGTTAACCGCCCAAAAATGGTGACCAAAACCGTCTTCCGCAGTAAAATTGTAATCGGGTTTATTGTTTTCCACAATGTCGTTTACAATTTCATCGATTTCAGGCACCGCTTTGTAGGCAAAAAACACCGGCTCGATGTTGGCATCCAAATAACGGGTCAGCACCATCCGGTCTTCCTCTTTTTCGGGCCGGGTGAGTTCATGTTTTTTGATGATTCCACTTTGGTAATCGGCGCAGGCGGCACCGCCCACAAGTCCATACTGGGTTCTCCCGTTCATTGTCTGGGCATAGATGTAATATTTTGGCTCGTCGTCCTGCACCAGCCATTCTTTTTCCTGAAAAATCCGGAAATTTTCCTTTGCTTTTTTATACACCTTTTCCGAATGGATATCTTCTGTTTCAGGCAATTCAATTTCGGCCCTGGTTATCCGCAGCAAAGATTTCTCTTTCCCTTCAGCCATTTCAGCCGCTTCCTCTGAATTCATTACATCGTAAGGCAGGCAGGCCAGTTCTTCAACAATTTCCTGCGGAGGGCGAAGTCCTTTAAATGGTTTGATTATTGCCATAAATTAGATTTTAGTATTGAGATTATTAGATTTTAGACAAAAAAAGTTCGAATTATCTATATCTTGCGATAAAAACGAAGCCTGTTTACATAAAATTTTTGCAACATTAATCCACTCCAATTCCTCTCTTTTGGGGAGGTTAGGAGGGGCTCTTATTTATTCACCTGAAAAGTGGTATCCCCTTTTTCAAAGAATTCAACAATTTGTACGGCTGCCGCAACTCCGGCATTTATATTGGCCTCCACGGTCTGTGCCCCGGCTTTTTTAGGAGTAAAGAAATACCGGTCAGCAAATTTTTCAGCAAATACATCTTCTGAATCAGGCGTGATATCCGACATATACTTGATACCTGGGTTTTCTTCCATAATTCGTATTAGATCGGGTTCATTTACAACTTCTTTACGGGCTGTATTTACAATCACTGCATCGTCTTTCAAATATTTCAGCACATCGTAACTTACTGATTTGATATGCTCTCCGCGGGCAGGAACATGAATAGAAACAATATCGCTTTTTTCATACAACTGTTCCAGCGAGTCGGTAACTTTTAAGCCAATGGCAGCAGCATCGCCTTTGCTGTATCGGGTAAACACAATTACTTTCATGCCGAAAGCGCGGGCAATGCGGAAAACATTACGCGCCACATAACCAAAGCCATGCAACCCCAATGTGCGGCCGCGTAATTCTCCACCGGGTTTTCCGCTGAATTTCTGGCGCAGCCCGAAAATGGCCAGCCCGATAGCCAACTCGGCCACGGCATTGGAGTTTTGCCCGGGTGTATTCATCACAACCACTCCTTTTTTTGTGGCTGCTTCCAGATTTACATTGTCGTATCCGGCACCGCCCCTGACAACTATTTCCAGTTTTTTGGCTGCATCGAATACTTCCTGATCAACTTTGTCGCTGCGGATAATTAGTGCATTGGCATCAGCCACTTTTTTCAGCAACTCATTTTTATCGGTATAATTTTCCAGCAATTCCAGTTCGTAGCCGGAGCCTGCTTTTTTAAAAATTTTAGTTATTTTTTTTATTGCAGCAGGAGCAAAAGGCTTTTCAGTAGCAATTAAAATTTTTCTCATCTCACTCAATTTTTAAGAATCACGAAAAAAATGCAGGGAATAATCCCTGCATTTAACTATTTATTTTTTTCAAAGTCCTGCATCGCTTCAACAAGTGCTTTCACACTTTCAAAAGGCATAGCATTGTAGATTGAAGCTCTGAACCCTCCCACCGAACGGTGACCTTTAATTCCGACCATTCCTTTTTGTGTGGCAAAATCCATAAAATCCTTTTCCAGTTCAACATATTCCGGCGACATTACAAAGGTCACGTTCATTCTTGAACGATCCTCGGGATTTGGCACTGTAGGCACAAATAATTTATTGCGGTCGAGCTCGTCATAAAGCAGGTTTGCTTTTTCGATGTTGATTTTTTCCATTGCTTCCACTCCACCTTTTTCTTTCAGCCAGATTAATGTTTGCAAGCAGGCAAACACTGGAAGCGTAGCCGGTGTGTTAAACATCGAACCTTTATCGATGTGGGTTTTGTAATTCAGCATAGTAGGAATCGGGCGATCCACTTTCCCGAGTGCTTCATCTTTTACAATAATTAGTGTTGCACCCGATGGCCCGAGGTTCTTTTGAGCACCCGCATAAATTGCGTTGTACTTTGCAACATCGATTGGGCGACTGAAAATGTCGGACGACATGTCGGCAACCAAAGGCACATCAACTTCCGGCTCTTTCAAAATTTCGGTTCCGTAAATGGTATTGTTGGTGGTAATATGAAAATAATCGGCATCTGCCGGCACGTCATAATCTTTGGGCAGGTAATTGAAATTTGCATCTTTCGATGAAGCAACTTCAACCACATCGCCAAATATTTTTGCTTCTTTAATGGCTTTACCCGACCATGAACCGGTATTCAGGTAGGCCGATTTTTTATTCATTAAATTATAAGGCACCATTAAAAACTGGGTGCTGGCACCTCCCTGCAGAAAAAGCACCGAATAACCATCCGGAACTTTCAGCAATTCTTTAACAAGAGATTGCGCCTCATCCATAATGGCTACAAACTCTTTGCTTCGGTGCGAAACTTCCATCACCGACAAGCCGGTGCCGGCAAAATTCATGGCTGCTTCAGCGGTTTTCTCTTTTGTAAACTCGGGCAAAATCGAAGGCCCGGCGTAAAAATTGTGTTTCTTCATACGTTAAACTGTTTTTAGGTGAATTAATAAAATCATCCTTTTTGCAGAACACAGTTTTTCAAAGTTCGTGATTCATTCGTGATCTGCAGATGAGAAAAATCAATATATTATTTAAAAAATTGAGTTTTAAAACATTAACAAACAACCTGCAAAAAGCATTGTTTGTCATTTTGATTTCTGCAATGTAAAAAAATTGTCAAACTATAATTTTGATGTACAAATTTATGCGATTCTGAAAAAGAATCCCCCATTTCATGCCAAAAAAGTTCATACACTAATTATTTAAACAGCGTTTAAATAAAAACCTGTAATTTTTTGGTGTGAAAGAAGAACAACAAAACAATTGCTTAAAATAACAAAACCCGTTTAAATAAAAGGCAGCTTTACAATTTCGGCAGCAATATTTTTATTTCGGATTTTTACCCAGACAGGCGTACCAAAAGCGGTATATTCTTTTGCCACGTATCCCAGACCAATTCCTTTATTTAAAACAGGTGAAAGACTTCCGGAAGTCACATTTCCGATTACCGTGCCTTCGGAATTAACAAGTTCGTAACCCTGGCGCGGAATTCCTTTTTCTTTCAGCACAAAACCTCTCAATTTGCGGGTAATTCCTTCGGTTTTCTGCATCATTAGATAATCGCGGTCGATAAACAGGCGGCCATTGTTAAATTTGGTAATCCAGCTTAAACCGGCTTCGATTGGCGAGGTAGTATCGTCTATATCATTTCCGTACAGGCAAAATCCCATTTCGAGACGCAGTGTGTCGCGAGCTCCCAGTCCGGCAGGTTTTACTCCGAATTCTTTCCCGGCTTCAAATACAGCATTCCATACTTTCTCTGCATTCCGGTTTGGAATATAAAGTTCAAATCCACCGGCTCCGGTATAACCTGTTGCTGAAATAATTACATTTTCCACCCCTGCGATTTCTCCGGTTACAAACGTGTAAAAACGAATATCTGATAAATTTATATCTGTAAGTTTCTGCAGAATTTCGGTTGCTTTTGGGCCCTGCACTGCCAATAGGCTAAAATTATCCGAATCGTTCACCATTTCAGCCTCAAATTCATTCTGGTCCGAAATCCAGCTCCAGTCTTTTTCAATGTTCGAGGCGTTTACCACGAGCATGAATTTTTCCGGGTCGAAACAATAAACCAGCATGTCGTCAATAATCCCTCCTCTTCCGTTTGGCATGCATGTATACTGTGCCTGCCCGGGTTTCAATACTGTAGGGTCATTCGATGACAACTTTTTTACAAGATTGAGTGCATTGGGGCCTTTAATCCAGAATTCGCCCATGTGCGAAACATCGAATACGCCGGCTGCATTTCTTACAGCCATGTGTTCGTCTTTAATTCCGGTGTATTCCACAGGCATTTCATAACCTGCAAATTCAACCATTTTTGCTCCTGCTTCTTTATGTATGCTGCTTAGTGCTGTCTTTTTCATACTCATACTCATTTATTAAATACAAAACTATGCATTAGGTGAAAGCTTACACATGAATTTTATCAGCGTTTATCTGATATGAATTTCATCCTTTTGTCCGGTCAAGATTACAATAATTTAATTAAATTGCGGGCCAAACCAAAAATTGAAGATGAATAAAGTTTTAGAATACGTAAACCTAAGCTACATGGAAGAGATTTCTGGTGGTGATGACGGTTTTAAAAAAGATTTGATTCAGATTTTTTTGAAACAAATTCCGGAATTCATTTCAAACATGCATCAGTTTCTTTCTGAAAATAAAAATGATTTGCTGGCAAAAGAGGCGCACACCGCTAAATCATCGGTACTTATTTTTATGATGGAAGAATCAGGAAGCAAGCTGAAAAGAATCCAGTTACTGGCTGAAGAAGATAACACGGAACCAATTCCCGAATTACTGAACCAGGTGGAAACAGCGCTCAACGGAGCACAAAAGGAGCTATCAGAATACGTAAAAGCGCTCTAAAAAAATCAACAAAAAACCCGGGACTTGCCCGGGCTCTCCGATTTTAGTTTCTGAAAATCAATTCGTTTTCACCTTTATCAATCTCAATAGGTTTTGCTTTATCAACCTGTCCGGCAAGAATTTTCCGCGACAATTCATTTAACACATATTTCTGAAGTTGACGTTTTACAGGCCGTGCACCAAAATGTGGGTCGAAACCAGCATGGGCCAGCCAGTCAATTGCATCGTCAGTAATTGTAATTTTCACGTCGGTTCCTGATAACCGTTTTACGACCTGCTGAAACTGCAGCCGCACAATTTCTTTAATATCGCTGCGCGAAAGCGGCGTAAAAACAATTGTTTCGTCAATACGGTTTAAAAATTCGGGGCGTATTGATTTTCGCAGTAATTCCAGCAGTTTCAGTCGCGTTTCTTCCAAAACTTCCTCCTGGTTTTCATTTTCAATATTTTCCAGGCTCTCCTGAATAATATGTGATCCCAGGTTTGAAGTCATAATAATTATGGTGTTTTTGAAATTAACTGTCCGCCCTTTATTGTCGGTCAGCCGCCCATCATCCAAAACCTGGAGCAACACATTAAATACATCGGGATGTGCCTTTTCAATTTCGTCGAACAGTACAACAGAATAAGGTTTGTGGCGTACAGATTCTGTTAGCTGGCCACCTTCGTCGTAACCAACATATCCCGGAGGACTCCCGATGAGCCGGGTTACAGAAAATTTCTCCTGGTATTCCGACATGTCGATGCGGGTTATCATATTTTCATCGTCAAACAGGTATTCAGCAAGTGCTTTGGCCAGTTCGGTTTTCCCGACTCCTGTTGAACCGAGAAAAATAAAAGACCCAATCGGGCGTTTTTCATCCTGCAAACCTGCGCGGCTTCGGCGCACGGCATCCGAAACAGCAGCAATTGCTTCGTCCTGTCCAACTACCCTGTTGTGTAATTCTTCTTCCATGTGAAGCAATTTCTCACGTTCGCTCTGCAACATTTTGGATACCGGAATTCCGGTCCAGCGCGCAACTACTTCAGCAATGTCTTCGGCTTCCACTTCTTCTTTAATCAGGCTTTCACCCTCTTTAAGTTTTTGCAGTTCCTGCTGAAGCGTTTCAATTTCTTTCTCAGCTTCTTTAATTTTTCCATACCTTAATTCGGCAACTCTTTCATACAATCCCTGACGTTCAGCTTCATCGGCTTCAAACTTGTAATCTTCAATTTCAGATTTCTTTTTCTGAATATTGTTGATAACCGTTTTTTCGCTCTCCCATTTCGCCCTCAACCGTGATTGATCTTCTTTTAAATTGGAAATTTCTCCGCCAAGTTGTTCCAGTTTTTTCTGGTCTTTTTCACGCTTAATTGCCTCACGTTCAATCTCAAGCTGTTTAACCCGGCGTTCGATCTCATCGAGTTCTTCAGGTACTGAATCCATTTCGAGACGCAGCTTAGCGGCAGCCTCGTCCATCAGATCAATGGCCTTATCCGGCAAAAACCTGTCGGAAATATACCGCTGCGAAAGTTCAACCGACGCAATAATTGCATCGTCTTTAATACGTACTTTGTGATGACTTTCATACCGTTCTTTAATACCGCGCAGAATAGAAATTGCGCTAAGTGTATCAGGTTCATTCACATGTACTACCTGAAAACGGCGTTCGAGCGCTTTGTCCTTTTCAAAATATTTTTGGTACTCATTAAAAGTTGTTGCACCAATTGCCCGGAGTTCTCCGCGGGCCAACGCGGGCTTAAGAATGTTTGCCGCATCCATTGCCCCTTCACTTTTACCGGCGCCAACAAGTGTATGAATCTCGTCGATGAACAGAACAACTTGTTCGTTTGAGTTTACAACCTCATGAACAACAGCCTTTAATCGCTCCTCAAACTCGCCTTTGTATTTGGCGCCTGCAATTAGGGCTCCCATGTCTAATGAAAAAATCTGCTTCGTTTTCAGGTTTTCAGGCACATCGCCACGAACAATGCGGTGAGCCAGTCCTTCGGCAATTGCAGTTTTTCCGGTTCCGGGTTCTCCAATTAAAATGGGATTATTTTTGGTACGGCGCGACAAGATCTGCAAAATCCGGCGTATTTCCTCATCACGACCAATTACCGGATCGAGTTTCCCGGTCCGGGCCCGCTCGTTAAGGTTCATGGCAAAGCGGTTGAGCGAATTAAATTTGTCTTCGGCAGTCTGGCTGTCGACTTTCGAACCTTTGCGAAGTTCTTCAATAGCTTTTTGCAGGTCCTTTTTAGTTATACCGTTGTCTTTCATCAAACGGCTAACTGAATCGCCTGCATCAAGAGAAGCAAGCAAAACATGTTCAACCGAAACATATTGATCGCCCATTTCCTGCGACAGAGCCAATGATTTTTGCAATACCCTGTTGGCAGAAGAAGACAAGTACTGTTCACCACCGGAAACTTTTGGATAAGACTCAATAATTTTGTCGAGTGCCAGTTGAAAAACAGTGGTGTTAACCCCAAGTTTCTTTAAAAGAAATTCCAAAACATTTTCAGCAGAATGCGTCAGTCCTTTTAAAATATGACCTGTTTCAATTGCCTGCTGATTATTTCCCTGCGCAATCTGCGAAGCATGCTGAACAGCTTCCTGTGCTTTTATTGTAAAGTTATTTAAATTCATATCCTTAACGATTTTTTTGTGTTGTCCAGGCTACAACAAACGAACCATAAACAACTGAAAGACAGATTGTCACAATTAATTATATTTTTAGGGAAAAAATTGCTGAAAAGCTTTTGAAAGGATGAATTTTTGGCAGAAAAAAACAGGAATGAAAACCCATTCCTGTTTTTTTTAACCTAACCAAATCTATTCTCTATGAAAAAACACATTAACGTCTAACTACTGAGTACAAAAATAATTTATTATCAAGTTAACATCTACAAATCAAAGTTAAAGAATGTTAATAGTTCATATTCAATAAGATAAAACATACGGTAAATCTTTGAATTCATCCCGAATGGAATATATTTGCGTTCAGTTTTAAAAAATGTGATAATTCCGGTTCTGAAAAATATCGATTTTTTTACCTTTGGGGTCATTTTTTCGTTAAATATCTATTTACAATTTTTTAATATGAAAGTTAATAAAACTCTAATTTTCAACAACAAACACACCCAGGAACCTGTTATGGAATATTGGTTAGATCTTTCTGGTATGAAAAAATAAAGTTACTTTAGCAACCTGATTTTTTAGAAACAATTTAATTTTAATAACTATAAAAAACAAAGTTTATGACAAAACATGTATATACTTTTGGCGCAGGAAAAGCCGAAGGTAAAGCAAACATGAAAAATCTGCTTGGTGGAAAAGGTGCAAACTTAGCCGAAATGAATTTAATTGGTGTACCGGTTCCTCCGGGATTTACAATTACCACAGAAGTTTGTACGATGTACAACGAAGTGGGCCAGGAAAAAACCTTTGACACAATAAAGTCTGAAGTTGAAGCAGCAGTTGCGCAGGTTGAGGAACTCACCGAGACAAAATTCGGTGATAAAGAAAACCCGTGTTTACTGTCAGTTCGCTCGGGTGCCCGCGCTTCAATGCCGGGGATGATGGACACCGTTTTGAACCTTGGGATGAACGACGATGCAGTGGCAGGTATTACAAAAAAATCCGGAAATGCCCGTTTTGCATGGGATTCCTACCGCAGATTCGTCCAAATGTATGGCGACGTAGTAATGGATATGAAAGCCGCCAGCAAGGAAGATAGCGATCCGTTTGAAGAAATTATTGAAGGGCTCAAAGAAGAAAAAGGTATTGAACTCGATACACAGTTCACTTCCGAAGACCTGCAGGAACTTGTAAAACGCTTTAAAGCAGCGGTAAAAAAAGTTACCGGCAAAGATTTCCCAACTGATCCATGGGAACAATTGTGGGGCGCAGTAGCTGCTGTATTTGGTAGCTGGAATAACCCGCGTGCGAACTACTACCGCCGCATGGAGGGAATCCCCGATGAGTGGGGAACTGCCGTAAACGTGCAGGCGATGGTATTCGGCAATATGGGTGAAAGTTCAGCAACTGGTGTTGCTTTTACCAGAGATGCCGCTACCGGAGAAGATGTATTTAATGGTGAATACCTGATTAACGCTCAGGGAGAAGATGTTGTAGCCGGAATTCGCACGCCTCAGGAGATTACGCTGTCTGGTTCAAGAAAATGGGCTGAATTGCAGGGGATTAGTGAAGAGGAAAGAGCATCCAAATTCCCGTCACTCGAAGAAGCAATGCCGGAATTATACAAACAACTGGATGAAACCCAGCAAAAACTGGAAGACCATTACAGCGATATGCAGGATCTGGAGTTTACCATTCAGGAAGGTAAATTGTGGTTGTTGCAAACCCGTAACGGAAAACGCACCGGCGCAGCAATGGTAAAAATTGCCGTAGATATGCTGGAAGATGGAAAAATTGATGATAAAACAGCTTTGTCGCGGATCGATGCCAATAAACTCGATGAGCTGCTTCACCCGGTTTTTGTGCCTTCAGCACTTAAATCAGCAAATGTTGTTGCCAAAGGTTTGCCAGCATCACCAGGTGCAGCTACCGGCCAGGTTGTTTTCTTTGCCGATGAAGCATCGAAATATGACATTTCAATTTTAGTACGTGTTGAAACATCGCCTGAAGACCTTGAAGGCATGCACATTGCCAAAGGTATTTTAACGGCACGCGGAGGAATGACTTCTCACGCTGCCGTTGTAGCACGCGGAATGGGTAAATGTTGTGTGTCGGGAGCCGGCGCTGTAAAAATTAATTACAAAAGCCGCATAATGACTATCGACGGAAAAGAATTTAAAGAGGGCGACTGGATTTCTCTCAATGGTTCTACCGGAAAAGTTTACGAAGGAAAAATAGATACCAAGAATCCTGAAATGAGCGGTGATTTCGCTAAAATCATGGATTTGGCAGAGAAGTTTGCACGTATGAAAGTACGTACCAACGCCGATTCTCCGAATGATGCAAAAGTTGCAAGAAAATTTGGAGCCGAAGGTATTGGACTTTGCCGCACAGAACACATGTTCTTTGAAGGCGACCGTATTAAAGCAATGCGTGAAATGATTCTTGCCAGCAATGAAGAGGAAAGACGTGTAGCATTGGGCAAATTATTGCCTTACCAGCGCGAAGATTTCGAAGGAATTCTTGAAGCAATGGCCGGATTTGGTGTAACAATCCGTTTGCTCGACCCGCCATTACATGAATTTGTGCCGCACGAAGAAGCCAATCAGAAAGAGATGGCAAAAGAAATGGGAATCTCGGTAGAACAAGTGAAAGCACTGGTTGACGATCTTCACGAATTCAACCCGATGCTCGGACACCGCGGTTGCCGCCTTGGAAATACTTATCCTGAAATTACGGAAATGCAGGCACGCGCAATTATCGAAGCT
>DATFJO010000501.1:0-3314 GCA_035269145.1 Tangfeifania sp.
TTACCTACAAAGGGTGGGATAAACTTGAAACGCTGGTTCATTCAAACCGCAATGCCGAAGCAGACGAAAGCACGGTTGTTTATGCGTACAAAAAACGAATGGCCAAAAATCCGCCAATGGAGCTGATGATTACCGCCATGCTGCATAAAACAGACAACAGCGAGTGGACAGAGGAGGAACTGAACCCGGTTAAAAATATAGAAATCCAGGAGATTACCGCTGGATTATCACCACTGGGAGCGTTCATCACACTGCAAAACGGCAAGGTTTTCCACGTCGATTTTAAAGACATCGACGGAAGAAGAACCTGCTAACCTGAACTATTCATAAATTTTAAAAATAATGAATAAAGTTCAGGTTAGTCCCGACTTAGATGAAGTTAAGCTTTTGAAAAAAGTTTTTACGTAATCTTAGTCGTCCCGACTTCGGGAGGATTATTTATGAATAATCCGGGTTGAAAAGTATTCTGATGACGATTATTTTTTTGAGTATGGACCGTTCATTTAAAGCCAAAATCAAATAAAATTGTACTTTTGTGTACGTACACGGAAATTCAAAATACAATCAATAATGAAAAAATTACTATTTATCGCACTGGCTTTCGCAACAATTCTTTCAGCCTGCTCAGGTGGAGGTCAGCAAAAAGAAACCAACGACCAAAAACAGGAGGAAGAGAATATGTTTACAGGAGCTGAAAATGAAGTAAAACTGATGACCCTCGATCCCGGACATTTCCATGCTGCCCTCGTTCAAAAAACCATGTACGAACAGGTGGATCCCAAAGTATATGTTTACGCACCCGAAGGGCCTGATGTAATTGATCATCTTGCCAAAATAGAAGGATTCAACAACCGCGAAGAGAATCCGACATCGTGGGAAATGGAAGTTTACACCGGATCGGATTACCTTGAAAAAATGCTGGAAGAAAAGCCCGGCAATGTAATGGTGACTGCCGGAAACAATGCGAAAAAGACGGAATACATTCTAAAAACTATCGAAGCCGGCATCAATGTTTTGGCCGATAAACCGATGGTTATTACACCCGAAGATTTCCCGATGCTGGAGGAAGCGTTTGAAAAAGCAAAAGAAAACGATGTGTTGCTCTACGACATCATGACTGAGCGTTACGAAATTACTACGATTTTGCAAAAAGAAATTTCGCAACTGCCCGAAGTTTTTGGCACCCTTCAGATAGGGACTCCCGACAACCCGGCCATCACCAAAGAAAGTATTCACCACTTTTTTAAATACGTTGCCGGAAGTCCGCTCAAACGACCGCCATGGTTTTTTGATGTAACCCAGCAGGGCGAAGGAATGGTGGACGTTACCACGCACCTGGTGGACCTGATTCAGTGGGAAGCTTTCCCCGAAGTGATTCTTGAAAAGAACGATGTTGAAATACTTTCAGCACGCCGCTGGGCCACAGTTATGACCCCGGCGATGTTCGAGGAAGTTACAAAGCTCGATGAATACCCACCTTATTTGCAGGAGGTTGTTGAAGTTGACAAGCTGAAAGTATTCAGCAACGGAGAAATCAACTACAAACTAAAAGACATTCATGCCAAAGTTTCGGTAGAATGGAAATACCAGGCACCCGAAGGAGCCGGAGACACGCACTATTCCATTATGCGCGGAACACAATGCAATCTCACTATTAAACAGGGCGAAGAAGAAGGATACAAACCGCAACTTTACATTGAAGCAAATCCGGAAACCGATATTAAAGCATTTGCGGGATATTTGTATAACGGAGTTCAGGGACTCACTTCGAAATACCCGGGGATTGAACTGGAAAAACTCAACGACACTGCCTGGAAATTAAATATTCCTGAAAAATATAAAGTGGGACATGAAGCACATTTCGGACAGGTAACTGAGAAATACCTGAATTACCTGGTGCAGGGACATCTGCCGGAGTGGGAAGTACCAAATATGATTGTTAAATATTACACCACAACCGAAGGATTAAAAATGGCAAGACAATAATTTGTGTAAAACCCAATGAGAAAACCGTTCTTTTAAAAAGGAACGGTTTTTTTATTTCTTCCGGATTATCGTCATTCCATCACGTAATGGCAGAATCACTTTTTCCACCCGCTTTTCGTTTTTAATCATCTCGTTAAATGCAATAATTCCTTTAGTCTGATCATCGTCGTCGGCAGGAGTTTCAAGTACTTTTCCACTCCACAAAGTATTGTCGGCAATAATAATTCCGCCGATTCTCAACTTTTCAAAAACCAGCCTGAAATATTCCGTATATTCCTTTTTGTCGGCATCCAGAAAAACAAGGTCGAATGTTTCATCAATATCAGGGATGATTTCCAGAGCCGGACCAATCCGCTGCTCAATTTTACCGGCCAGACCTGCTTTTTCAAAATATTTTTTTGAAAAGGATTCCAGCTCGTCGTCCACTTCAATGGTTATCAATTTTCCGTTTCCCCTCAATCCTTTAGCCAGGCAAATTGCAGAGTAACCGGTAAATGTGCCCACCTCGAGAATTCGTTTGGGCTGAATCATTTTCGACAGCAGGGTAAGCACCTGCCCTTGCAAGTTGCCCGAAAGCATTCGCGACCCCAAAACTTTCAGGTGAGTCTCACGGTCAAGTTCCTGCAAAACCGGGTCTTCCTCATCGATGTGATCTAAAATATATTTATTGAGTTCTTTCATATTCATTGCTCATTTAAAATCTTTTTCCTCCACTCCGGGGAGGTTAGGTGGGGCTCTGTCTTACCTGTAAACAATCCGGCTCATCTGGTCGGGTTGCAGCACTTCGTTGGCAGCTTCCAGTAAATCGGCCGGAGTGATCGCTTCAATTTTTTCGAAAATGGTCCGCATCGATTCTACTTTATCAAAAAGAAGGTAGCTCTTCCCTACTGTCAGCATCAAATCCTCGCGGTTTTCGGTGGAAATGGCAATCTGGCCAATCAACTGTTTTTGTGCTTTTCGCAACTGCACGGTTCCCAGCTTTTTCTCACGCAGCAGTTTGAATTCTTTCAGAACCAAATCCGTAGCTTTCCCTAAATTTTCGCGGTCGGTGCCAAAATACACATTAAACAAACCGGTGTCGGTGTAAGCCGAATAGCCCGATTCAATGTTGTAAGCCATTCCTTTTCGCTCGCGGAGTGCCATGTTCAGCCGCGAATTCATTGCCTGCCCGCCGATAATATTATTCAGCAAAACCATGGTAATTCGCTTAGAATGCTGAATATCGTAAGCCACATTTCCCAACACACAGTGCGACTGAAAAGTATCTTTTTCAAGGATGCGGATGCCGGGAACATAATTCCCGAAACGCTGTCTTCCCTTCACACGGG
>DATFJO010000502.1:0-3029 GCA_035269145.1 Tangfeifania sp.
AGTATGTTATATATTTGAGAAGAGAACAATTTATGTAACATGGCTAAACCTTTAAAAACAAAATCGGGCAAATTGCGACATGCAGCGCTGATTGCTGCTCCGCTCATAAGCCTTTCCATTATCCTTTTTGCCGACCTTGAGCCGGGAAACCGCAATGTAACCTACACTTTTGCCATTGCGCTGCTAATGGCCATCTGGTGGATTACCGAAGCTATTCCGCTCGCAGCAACTGCCCTTATTCCGGTGGCGTTGTTCCCGCTTTTTGGTGTTGTTGATGGAAAAACGATTTCGTCGATGTATTTCAACCACCTGATTTTTCTGTTTATCGGAGGTTTTCTGATGGCGTTTGCCATGGAGCGCTGGAACCTGCACCGGCGGATTGCTTTGCGGATTTTAATCCTGTTCGGTGTGAGTCCGGGCCGGATTCTGTTTGGTTTTATGCTGGCTACGGCATTTTTGTCGATGTGGATGTCGAACACAGCTACTGCCATGATGATGATTCCAATCGCCCTTTCCATCATATTGAAACTGGAAGAGAGCCTCGGAAAAAAGAAAGTCGGAACTTATTCGGTGGGCTTGTTACTCGCTATTGCATATTCTGCTTCAATTGGCGGAATCACTACGTTGGTGGGAACCCCTCCCAACCTTTCTTTTGCCCGGATTATCAACATCATCTTCCCCGAAATGGCCGAAATTTCGTTTGCCGACTGGTTTATTTTTGCAGTGCCGGTTACTGTTTTACTTTTTGGCGCTGCCTGGATGCTGCTGTTTCTGATGTACCGCCCGAAAAAAAGCTGGGAAGGCCTGCAGTTAATTGATTTCAAAAAAGAATACCAGGCGCTGGGAAAACCCAAACCCGAAGAAAAAATTGTATTGGTGCTTTTCTCTGTTTTGGCGCTGCTATGGATTTTCCGATCCGGTTTCGATATCCAGTCGTTCAAAGTTCCCGGCTGGGCGCAGCTTTTCAATAATCCCGGTTACATCAACGATGGCACAGTGGCCATTTTTATGGCGCTCCTTCTTTTTATGATTCCCTCGCGCACCCAAAAAGGCGAACGGATTATGAACTGGAAAACCGCCAATAAAATTCCCTGGGGAATCGTGCTGCTTTTTGGGGGCGGTTTTGCTCTGGCTCAGGGTTTTGTGGAATCCGGTTTGTCGGTGTGGTTTGGCGAACAACTTTCGGGGCTGGCCAATGTCGACCCCATTATTCTCACGTTTGCCAATGTTTCGATGATGTCGCTGCTTACCGAACTGACTTCGAATGTGGCCACCACCGAAATGATTTTGCCCATCCTTGCCGGACTTTCAGTATCGATAGAAGTGAATCCGTTGCTGTTAATGATACCTGCAACACTGGCAGCCTCGCTGGCATTTATGTTGCCGGTGGCAACTCCTCCAAATGCCATTGTTTTCGGCACCAAACGCATCCGGGTAAAAGACATGGTAAAAACCGGTATTTTACTGAACATTACCGGAATTATTATTGCCACACTGGTAATGTATTTCTGGGGCACGCTGGTTTTCGATATCGATGTAACAGTTTTCCCGGAGTGGGCAGCAGCAACTGCAGCCACAGGAGGCTAAAGCTGACAAAAGAACCGGAGAAGAATTTTGAATTGATAAATTTATCGGTTAATTTTACTTTTAATGAGTCATTGAAAAAACATATTAGAATGGAAGAATCAAATTATATAATTGATAAAAAAGGGAGAAAAATAGCTGTTCAAATTCCAATAAAAGTTTATAATAAGTTAATCGCTGAATCAGAAGAATTATATGAAATTAAAGAATACAGAAAAGCCAAAAAACACAAAGGAGACGCTATACCCTTAGAGCAGGCTTTTAAAGAGCTTGAGGATTAAATGAATATTTCATGAAATATTTGATGACAAAATTATTGTAATAGTTGTTGCTGTTGGCCACCGGAAAGAAATTTACAAATAATATGGAAAACATATTCAACATTTTTAAATCGCTTTTTGAACCGACAGTTGTTTTACTGATTCTAATCATTCTGTTATTTTTCAATGCCTGGGCTTTCAGGAAATTTAAGACCACCACTTCCAATGGAATCGTTACCAAAAGGACCATTTCCTTTTTCCTGGTTCTTGTGGGAACGCTGGCATTTATCCTGGTGCTTCCAATTGACAAATCATTGAAAGGCCAGATTTTAAGTTTTCTGGGAATAATAATCAGTGCCGGTATTGCGCTAAGCTCAACAACTGTTTTGGGAAACCTTATTGCCGGAATCATGAATAATTCCATGAACCGTTTCAGGAACGGCGACCTGATTAACATTGAAAACCTGCAGGGGCGGGTGACAAAAAAGAGTGTTTTTCATACCGAAATTCAGTTGGAAGACAGCAACTTTATAACCATCCCAAACCTCTACATTGCCAGCAATCCCGTAAAACTGATTCGCAATACCAATACAGTAATTTCCACTTCTGTTTCACTGGGTTATGACGTGCCGCGAAACGAAATTGAGGAAGCACTGAAAAAAGCTGCTACAGAAACAGGATTAACTGATCCGTATGTGTACATTACAAATTTGGGTGATTTTTCGGTTGTTTATAAAATACACGGTTTTCTGAAAGACAGCAGCAAATTTTTCAGCACCAGTTCGCAACTCAATGCCATGGTTATGGATAAACTTCACGAAAAAAACATTGAAATTGTTTCGCCCACATTTATGAACCAGCGCAGGATGGATGAAAAGCAATTTATTCCTGAAAAAGCTGTGGATGAAACAAAGTCCGAAGAAAAATCAACGCCCGAAGATTTGGTTTTTGACGAAGCCATCAAATCGGAAAAAATCGAAAAGAAAAAAGATTACCTCCGGGAAATTGAGAAAAAACAAGAGCAGCTAAAAGCGCAATTAAAAGAAGCTGAGGAGGATGCCGAAAAAGAGAAAATTAAATCGGCTATTGAAAGAAATCAGACAATCAAAGAAAAAATTGAAAAGAACATCGAAGACCAAATGAAAAAATCGGAGGAAGAAAAGGAATAGCCGGTTATTTTCTAAT
>DATFJO010000503.1:0-2326 GCA_035269145.1 Tangfeifania sp.
AACCCTTTAATTCCGCCTGCCCACGGAACACTGGAAATTTTTCCGGACGGCACTTTTACCTATTTCCCCGATGAGGGATTTACCGGTGCCGACTGGTTTGTTTACGAAGTGTGCAACACCGATGAACCTGCTGTTTGCAGACAGGGAACCGGCTTTATGCTTGTTTCACCCGGCAATCAGTGGGTAGAATTAGCCGGAATAGATACCACCATCGGAAACTGTAATCCATTCACCCTTAACGGACTTGAAGTGGACGGAGAGTTCAGCTATAACTGGAGTCCCGGCCATTTGATGGATGATTCTACCAAAATCAACCCAATTTGGCAACCCACAGAAACAACAATATTCAAACTAACTGTGTCAAACGATTACGGATTCAGTATCACCGATTCAGTAAAAATAACTGTTGCAGAAGTTAATGCTGATGCCGGCGAAGATGTTTTTATGTATTCCGGTGAAACCGCCGTGCTCGATGGCACCAACAGCAATGGTTCAGATATTCAGTATTACTGGACAACCGAAAACGGGACCATTGAAAGTGGGGAAGACACAGCTACACCCATTGTGAGTGGGTTTGGAAATTATGTCCTTCAGGTAACTGACGAATCGGGTTGCACCGATATTGATACCGTTACAGTTGGAAGGCTCACCTTCGCGCCGATTGCACAGGACGATTACGATTCAGCAGAATACCGGGCGGAAATTGAAATATATGTGCTCGACAATGATTACGATCCGGAAAACGATATCGACTCCATGTCGCTGACCATTACAGTACCCCCAATGAATGGAACGGCAAATGTTAATTACACCGACTTCACCGTGAATTACCGTCCGGAAAGCGATTTTTCGGGGACCGACCATTTTGAATACCGCATTTGTGATGCCTTTGAAAACTGCGATGAAGCAACGGTTTATGTAATGGTTGCCGATTACCGGTTTTTCATACCAAACGCTTTTTCTCCCAATAGCGATGGCATCAACGATTATTTCGAAATCGTGGGAATTGAATACTATCCCGGCAACAGCATTGAAATTTTCAACCGCTGGGGAAACCGCGTTTACAAAGCTGAAAACTACGGCATCGAAAATTCGCCGGTTTTCTGGGATGGAAAATCGAATACCGGGGTGAAACTGGGAAATGAAGACTTACCCACAGGCACCTATTTTTATGTACTCGATTTGGGTAATGGTGAAAAACGAATTGTGGGCTCGGTTTATTTAGACAGGTAAAAATGAAACTGAAAAAAAACATAGCGCGTTTTATATTTCTGACTCTGTTTGCAGTTGGGATTTCCGGAATGGCCGGTGCCCAGCAAGACCCGATGTACACCCAGTACATGGATAATTTGCTGGTTGTGAATCCCGGATATGCCGGAACCCGGGGAGATGCAAACTTTTTGGTTGTGGCCCGCAATCAATGGGTATCCTTCGACGGAGCTCCGCGAACACGTACGCTGGCATTCAATACGCCATTGAAAAAAGATAAAATCGGATTGGGGTTTTCCATCATGACAGATAAAATCGGCCCGCTGAGGCAAACCGGTCTTTATTTTGACTACTCCTATTTTCTGAAAACAGGTTTTAATTACAAACTCAGCCTCGGATTAAAAGGCGGATTCAGTTTTTACCGGGCAGCTCTCACCGAACTTTCAACAGTCAACCCTGATCCAATTTACGAACGGGACATCTACAAAAACTTTTTACCCAATTTTGGCGTGGGGGCATTTCTTTTTTCTGAAGATACTTATTTTGGTTTTTCAGTGCCCAAACTGGTTGAAAACACCATCAACCGCGAAGATTATCAGACAGAATATGTAAACAAAGAAGAAATACACCTCTATTTTGTAGCCGGAAAAAAGTTTCTGCTCAACGAGACAACACAGATGAAAACACATTCAATGCTGCGATTGGTAAAGGATGCCCCTATTTCGCTCGATGTTACAGCATTATTCGGGCTCAAAGAAAAATTCTGGCTTGGCGGAATGATACGCTTTGGCGATTCATACGGATTTCTGGCCCAGGTAAAACCTGCCTCTGATATTTTAATCGGCTATTCCTACGACCTCAATTTTTCGGGATTGAATGCCTTTAATAACGGAACGCACGAAATTATGCTGAGTTACAACCTCAATTTTTTTGAATAAAATTAGCTTTCTTATACTATTCTTAAAAAATACATTCCATCATTTTTAAAATTGTCCGCACCACACAAGGATCTAACAACCAAATGTATATGTCAATTTCGTTTGCAAAATGGAATATACCTTGCTGACAAATGATTATTACTTTCCTGCCATTCAAAAAACCGTTATTCAGAACAATG
>DATFJO010000504.1:0-5144 GCA_035269145.1 Tangfeifania sp.
CGTTAAAAGTTTTCAGGTAATCGATTCCTTTTCGGCCCAAATCGTTAAGATTGTTTCCCGAGGCCACTAATATCCGGCGAGCCAGTTCAACTGCTGTTTCATCGAGGTTGCCCGAGCCGATTAAAATGGCAATCAGTTCGGCATCCGAAAGTGAGCGGGAACCATTTGCCAGAAGTTTTTCGCGCGGGCGGTCTTCAACGGCCCACTCTTTCAGTTTGATTTTTTTATATTCGTTCATGATTGCATACAACACGGTTTAAAAATAGTATTAAAACGGATTGAAACAGGATATTACGATATGAACATCAACAAAAAAACCCGGGTAATCAGGATTTTTTTATTCAATAAATGATAATAAATATTTGATTTCTTTGTCCGTAATATATTTTTGTTCTGATTTGTCATAAATGGCAAGCAGAAAAACATTGTTCTCCACAACCTGAACATAGGCAATAACCCTTGCACCGCCAGATTTACCTTTACCTTTAGATTTTATGGCAACCCGAATTTTGTAACAGCTGTTAGTCATTGAATCACCTTGGGCCGGGTTTTTTTCCAGGCTGTTAACTAACTCAGCAAATTCATTTTTAAGGGAAGGGAATTTTTTAGCAAGCCTTTTAAGTTGTCTGTCAAAAGGAGGTATGGTAATAACGTTATAGCTCATCAATAAGGTCTTTTGCTGATCTGGCTTTAATTTTACCCTGTTTTACAAGGTTTAGATTTTCAACGGCTTCCTTTATTTCCTCCAGTAACTGCGCTTTTGCAGGGGAAATAGGCCTGGCTTTTGCAAACGAGAAGTTGTTAAGCAGTTCCAGTATAAAATCCCCTTTGTTATCGTTTACGTCAACAAGTAGTTTCATAACTCAAATTTTATTTGTTTACGCTTAAATAATACTACAAAAATACTAAACCTGAAAAATTATGTGGCTTAAAATAATAAATTATGTGCATGGAGCAATTGATTGTATACGAAAAAAGCCCCTCCGAAAAACCGGAGAGGCTTAAACCATATCATGAAAAACCTTCTTATAAACTATTTAGCTGACTCGCTAATTTCGATTTCAGATTAGCTGCTTTGTTTTTATGAATGATATTCTTCTTTGCAAGTCTATCAATCATTGAAACAACTTTAGGAAAACTTTTTACAGCTTCCTCTTTATCGGTCTCATCCCGCAAATCTTTAATTGCATTGCGGGTAGTTTTGGCGTAGTACTTATTGTGAACCCGCCTTTTTTCGTTTTGCCTAATCCTTTTTAAAGCTGACTTGTGATTTGCCATTTTTTTCTTTTAAAATCCTTAAAAAATTAAGTAGCCCGTAGGGGATTCGAACCCCTGCTACCAGGATGAAAACCTGGCGTCCTAACCCCTAGACGAACGGGCCAACTTATGTTTCCCTGAAATTGGGACTGCAAAAATACGTCATTTTTATTATCCACCAAATTTTCAGTAAAAATTTTTTGCTTCTGATACGAATTTTATGATAGTGTGCCGATGGGTCATTTTAAACTATTTGAATATTAGTATTTTAGTGTAAGGTTGAATTTTTAGCGCAATGAGAAATTCTGCCCCAGGTAAACCCTGCGCACATCTTCGTCGTTGGCCAAATCATCTGCCGAACCGGCTTTCATTATCGAGCCTTCAAAAAGAAGATAGGAACGGTCGGTAATTGAAAGTGTTTCATGCACATTGTGATCGGTAATCAGCACCCCGATATTTTTTTCCTTCAGTTTGACTACGATTTCCTGTATATCCTCTACCGCAATCGGGTCGACACCGGCAAACGGTTCATCAAGCAAAATAAACTTCGGATCGATGGCCAGCGCCCGGGCAATTTCGGTACGGCGCCGCTCGCCACCCGAAAGTTGAACCCCCGTGCTTTTGCGAATGTGCTGCAATCCGAATTCTTCAATCAGGCTTTCCACTTTTTCTTTTTGATATTCCTTGGAGTAGTCGGTCATTTCGAGCACCGCTTTCAGGTTGTCTTCAATGCTCAGTTTTCTGAAAACCGATGCTTCCTGGGCAAGGTAGCCAATTCCTTTTTTTGCCCGTTTGTAAACCGGCAGTTTGGTAATGTTTGTCTGGTCGATGAATACTTTCCCTGAAAGGGGCTGAATCAGTCCCACAATCATGTAAAACGATGTTGTTTTGCCGGCTCCGTTCGGCCCCAGCAATCCCACAATTTCTCCCTGGTTTACCTCAAAACTAACGCCTTTTACAACTGTACGTTTCCGGTATTTTTTAACAATATTTTCTGCGCGTAGTTTCATGTGGACAAAGAACGTGTTTTTCGTGCTAAATTATATCTCATCCATCTCTTTTTCACGTTTTTTAACGACCCGTTTCGATATCAGAATACCAATTTCATACAGAAATACCAACGGGAAGCAAACCATAATCTGGCTGAAAATATCGGGAGGTGTAATAACTGCAGACAGCAGCAACATTATTACATAAGCGTGTTTTCGGTACGTTTTCATAAACTGGGGGGTAATCAAACCCACTTTACTTAAAAAGTACGAGAAAATCGGGATAAGAAAAACAACTCCCGCTGCCAGCGAAATAGAAGTTACCGAGCCGATATACGATTTCAGGTTAATTTGGTTGGTAACCTCACCACTCACATTATAGGTTCCCAGAAAGTGAACCGAAAGCGGAACGATTAAAAAATACCCGAAAAGCACTCCCATTAAAAACAGCACAGAAGTAAAAAATACAGCACCGCCGGCATATTTTTTTTCAGTGTCGTAAAGTGCAGGTTTTATAAAACGCCAGAATTCGTAGAAAACCACCGGCGATGCAATAATAAAACCGGCAATAATCGAAACCCAGATGTGGGTCATAAACTGGCCGGCAATTTTAATGCTGATTAATTCGAGTGGCTGCTGGTTTATTTTCAGCGCCTCGGTCCCAACCCAGTCGGCAAGTTTGGCAAACATCCTGTTCGTCCAGAATTCAGGTGTCCTCGGATTGAGAATTACCGTATTAAATATGAAATCTTTCAGAACAAACGCAATCACAGCTAAAATGACTATAGCCAGCGCCGATCGTATAATGTGCCAGCGCAATTCTTCCAGGTGCTCTAAAAACGACATTTCGGCATAAGGCGTTTTCATCCCCGCTTTATCTGTTAGCTTTTTTTTCTTCCTGGTCGAACGTTCTTCCCTTTTATCCTCTTCGCTCATTGATCTTTTTTTTAAAACTTCACAAATATAAATACTTCCTGTTATTAGTAGCTTTTCAATAAACCTTAATTTAAAAGAATGCTATTTATTTATAAAAATTATAATATCGTATTGACATTTTAGTTACTTTTAATAATTTAGAATCTGCAAATTTTAGCATAAGACATTGAGGGAGAATTGGTTTTTATGGACAGGAATAGATCTTTAACAGAATATTTGCAACAATATTTTGGATTTGACCGCTTTAAGGGACAACAGGAACAAGCGGTAAAAAGTGTGATGGATGGGGAGAATACATTTGTGCTTATGCCCACCGGTGGAGGGAAATCATTAATTTATCAGTTACCTGCGCTGCTGCTCGAGGGCACTGCAATTATTGTATCGCCCTTAATTGCCCTGATGAAAAATCAGGTCGATTCTATCAGGGGAATGCAAGCTGAGGATTATGTCGCTCATTTTTTGAATTCTTCATTATCGAAGGCAGCTTTACAGGAAGTAAAAAACGATGTGCTGGCAGGCAACACCAAATTATTATATGTTGCACCTGAATCGCTGACTAAGGAGGACAATATTGAGTTTCTCAAAAAAATTAAAATATCGTTTTATGCCATCGATGAAGCACATTGTATCTCGGAATGGGGGCACGATTTCAGGCCTGAGTACCGGCGTATCCGTCCCATTGTGGAAGAAATAGGAAAAGCTCCGATTGTTGCTTTGACTGCAACAGCTACCGCAAAAGTTCAGCACGATATTCAAAAAAACCTGGGAATTCTGGGTGCAAAAGTTTTTAAAGCTTCATTTAACAGGGCCAACCTGTATTACGAGATAAAGCCAAAGGTTAAGCCCGAGGCCCAAATCATCAGGTTTATCAAACAAAATGAAGGGAAATCGGGTATTATTTATTGCCTGAGCCGAAAAAAAGTGGAAGAACTGGCCGAAACCCTCCAGGTAAACGGAATAAAAGCGCTGGCTTACCATGCCGGTATGGATGCGGCAACCCGCTCGGGGAACCAGGATAAATTTCTGATGGAAGATGTGGATGTTATTGTGGCAACTATCGCTTTTGGAATGGGAATCGACAAGCCGGATGTTAGGTTTGTGATTCACTACGATATTCCCAAAAGCCTGGAAGGATATTACCAGGAAACAGGCCGTGCCGGACGAGACGGTGGAGAAGGACAGTGCATCACATATTACAGTTATAAAGACATTCAGAAGCTTGAAAAATTTATGCACGGAAAGCCGGTTGCCGAACAGGAAATTGGGAAACAACTTTTGCTGGACACCGTTTCGTATGCCGAATCGGCCCTGTGCCGCCGGATTATTTTGCTGCATTATTTTGGCGAAACTTACGAAAAACAAAATTGCGGAAACTGCGATAACTGTCTGAATCCGAAAGAACAATTTGAAGCAAAAGATGAAGTAGTTACAGGATTAAAAGCGATTTTGGAAGTAAATGAGAAATATAAAGGCGAGCACATTGCCAATATTCTTATCGGGAATAAAACCGCTGCCATCAAATCATTCAAGCATTATAAGCTTAAAGCTTTCGGAGCTGGAAAAAACCACGATGAACGTTTTTGGAATGCTATTTTCAGGCAGTCGATGATTGCTGGTCTGGTGAACAAAGATATTGAAAATTACGGGCTGCTAAAAGTAACCGAAAAAGGACACGATTTTCTGAAAAATCCGCAAAGTTTCATGTTTGTAAAAAATCATGAATACGAAGAGGAAGATGATTCAGCAATCGCCGGCGGAGCTCCATCGGGTGGAACTGGTGGCGACCCGGTACTTTTTTCTATGCTGAAAGATTTGCGGAAGAAAATTGCTCACCGTAAAAATCTGCCGCCTTTTGTTATTTTTCAGGATCCTTCTCTGGCCGATATGTCGATTCAATATCCGATAACTCTCGATGAGTTACAGAAAATTCAGGGAGTAGGCCAGGGAAAAGCAAAACGTTAC
>DATFJO010000505.1:0-2630 GCA_035269145.1 Tangfeifania sp.
AGGGGCTTTCCCTTATTTCGGCATCGGGTAACCTTCCAAATCTTTCAGGTTTTTCCTGATTTCAGAATCCGGGTATTCGTAATCAGAAAGTTGCCCCTGAAGGTATTTATCATATCCAACCAGGTCCATCAATCCATGGCCGCTAAAGTTAAAGAGAATCACTTTTTCCTTGCCTTCCTCTTTTGCTTTTTTCGCCTCGCGAATGGTGGAAGCAATGGCATGCGTTGTTTCCGGTGCAGGAATAATCCCTTCGGTTTTCGAAAACAGCAATCCGGCTTCGAAACATTCGCTCTGATGAATCGCCTGTGCTTCCATCAAGCCATCTTTAAGGGCTGCACTAACAAGCGGCGCCATTCCGTGGTAACGCAATCCGCCGGCATGAATAGGCGCAGGAACAAACGAATGGCCAAGGCTGTACATTGGCAGCAGCGGGGTCATTCTGGCCACATCGCCGTGATCGTATAAAAATGGAGCTTTCGTTAATGTTGGGCAACTAAAGGGTTCAGCACCGATAATCTGAATATTGGCTCCATGAATTTTTTCATACATAAACGGGAACGAAATTCCGGCAAAATTGCTTCCGCCTCCACAGCAGCCAATTACCACATCAGGATTTTTAATGCCCACCTTTGCCAATTGCTTTTGGGCTTCGAGTCCGATAATGGTTTGATGCAGCATTACGTGGTTCAACACCGAACCAAGCGAATAACGTGTTCCGCCTGTTGGGTCGGTAACAGCCGCTTCAATGGCTTCGGAAATGGCTATTCCCAGGCTTCCCGGTGTGTCAGGATATTCCCTCAAAATATTACGGCCGGCTTCGGTTTCTTCACTCGGGCTGGAAATACATTTGCCTCCCCAGGTATTCATCATCATTTTGCGGAAAGGTTTCTGATCGAAACTCACGCGCACCATAAACACTTTGCATTCAATTCCGCCAAGCTGGGCACATGCGTACGACAAAGCAGATCCCCACTGGCCGGCACCGGTTTCGGTGGTCAGTTTTTTAATGCCAAATTCTTTGTTGTACCAGGCCTGCGCAACGGCAGTATTTGGTTTGTGGCTTCCGGCAGGTGAAACGCCTTCGTTTTTATAGTAAATTTTTGCCGGTGTATCCAGCGCTTTTTCCAGTTCATAAGCACGAATCAGCGGACTGGGCCGCCACTGCACAAGAATTTCCCTGATAGGTTCAGGAATGTCGATCCAGCGTTCCTGGCTCACTTCCTGTTCAATCAGGTTCATGGGGAAAACAGGCGCCAGCATTTCAGGGCCAATCGGATTTCCGTCAGGACCGAGCGGCGGATTCATGGGTGTGGGCAGATCGGGAGCCAGGTTGTACCACTGTTTGGGCATTTCTGATTCTTCGAGAAAAATTTTCTTTTGATGCGTCATGATTTTTATTTTTTGAATTTTATTTTTCATTAAAAAAGGGATTTACTGCTGATGCAATAAATCCCTTTTCGGTTTTATATCCGTTCACTATTATTTTCATCCCGCGCCTCCATTTTTACATTGCGCCAGTTCCATTCTTTTCCGTATGAAGGACTTTTATACATATCTCTCTTTTTTACAGGACGGTAAAAGTAATACTATTTTCTTTTTGATCAAACAAAATCATTTTTCTGAAATTCAAAAAACATTAAAAACTCAATTGGGTTTGCAGAATAAATTGTCCTTTGTATTCATGAATACGGTTTTGCCCATCGGTTTGCATATAAACCGGGCGTGTGGAATATTGCAGTGTCCACTTGATATTGTGTGCGTGCATTAAAAAGTTGGCTCCCGCATCAAACTGAAAAGAATCCTCACTGAGTGCTTCAAAATTTTTCCAGGTAACTGCTCCGTAAGGCTGAATTTTTGCATTCAAAATTTCCTGCGGAAAAAGATAGCCCCACTCGCCACGGGCAATGTGACCGGTTCCCACTTCCCACTGGCTGCTGCCGGCACCCTGAAGCAGGCTCGCATTTGATGCCAGCCGTGAAACATTCATGGTGCTCATATTTCGCAAATAATTCGGCCCAAAAAAGTAATAGCTGTAATTGAGGTATGCTGTAAAAGCTCCGCCATTTTGAAGCGGAAGATCGGCAAAAACATCTGCCGATGCCATGAACACATCGCTGATATCCGACGGATAATAACCGGTGGCATAAAGTTCCAGTAAATCTTCGTTGCCGGTTGCAATTAACCACCCAGCCAGCATTTCGTCCACAGTAGATAAATCTTTTTCAGCTTCCACGAGCATCGCTTCCGGATGATAGTAAAACCCGGCCCCTACATTGAATATTTTTTTGCGCCCCAGGTTATTCATTGTCAGATAAGGAAACATTGAATTTTCTTTATCAAAGAACTGCCACGAAAAATAGCCTTTTACGGCAAAGTTCTCATTCACGCGCTCAGTTGTGAACGGAGAGGAAACACTGTCAGTTCCGGCCTCGAAAGGTTTTGCCAGAGACAAGCGGTAATTGAGTTTACCCAAATTCCCGCGGGCGTAAATTCCCAGTTGTCGTCCGTAGCGACTGAATGTTCCGTTCAGCGGGTAGGCAAATCCCGGGCGATCCACCACCAAAAATTCTGATCGGTTACTGTTACTGTACCTCGAAACGCCGTTCCAGGAATGCAGCCCGAATCCCAGG
>DATFJO010000506.1:0-6793 GCA_035269145.1 Tangfeifania sp.
GGTGCGATTACCGGGAATGATGAGGAGATGATGGACAGGTGTCATTCCTTTCATAACTGCGGCAGGCCGTTTGGAAGTGTCCCCGCTACTTCAGATTATCCGTTGCGGGGTAGTAATCGCCGAATGCAGCAGATTCAGGCAATAATGCTGCTGTCGCAAATGAAACGCATTGAAAAAGATGCAGACGTAAGGTTGGCAAATGCCCGTTACCTGGATGAAAATCTGCGCGAAATACCCGGAATTGTACCTTACAAACTGGTGGAAGGCGAAAACCGTTCGGCTTACCACATGTATCCTTTCCGGTTTATTTCTGAAAAGTTTGACGGCATTTCACGCGAGAAATTCATAGCAGCCCTCCGTGCAGAAGGAATTCCATGTTCGTCGGGTTACGGGCCGCAAAATAAAGACGGGCTGATTGAAGAAGCGCTGAACTCGCGTGGTTACAAGCGTTTGTTTTCAGAGAAGCGTTTGAAACAGTGGCGCGAAGAAAATCACCTGCCCGGCAATGACCAGTTGTGCCGCGAAGCCGTAACTTTTTATCAAAGTCTGTTGCTGGGTACCCACTCCGATATGGATGATATTGTAAACGCCATCCGGAAGATTTTTGAAAACCGGCAATCACTTGCCTAACAGTTTATTTAATTGACTGACGGAAATTCTACTGTTACCCTGGTTCCTTTTTGGGGCTGGCTCTCGATGCTGATGTTTCCATCATTCTTTTTTACAAATTCGTTGCATAGCGCCAGTCCAAGGCCTGAGCCCGACTCACCGTCTGTGCCGGTTGTAGAACGGCTGTTTTCAAAATTAAAAAGATGACGGAGTTTTCCAGGTTCAATTCCAATCCCGGTATCTTCAACAATCAGCAGAACCTGTTGTGCGTTATTTTGAATGTCGATTCTGATTTCTCCACCTTCCGGGGTAAATTTTAATGCATTCGAAACCAGGTTCCTGATTACGGTTTCTACCATTTTTGAATTCCCTTTGATCATGGCTTTTGACTTCCTGGTGAACTCAAGATGTATCGATTTTAAATCAGTCAGATGTTTCATAAGCTCAATGCACGAGGCCACCTGCTCGTTTAAGTCAATTTTTTCTTTTTCAAAATTGCTGATGCTTTTTGATGAAGTGGCCCAGTCGAGTAAATTCTGCAGCAGGTGAAAAGTGGATTGCGACAGCAGTTCAATCTTTTCCAAAAAGGTTTGTTTTTGTTCACTGCTGATATCGGGTTCAGTATTTAACAGGTTTAGGAAACTCATGATTGTTCCCACAGGACCGCGCAAATCGTGCGCAATGATGGCAAAAAATTTGGTCCGTGATTTTAGCTGTCCTTCCAGTTCGGTATACAGTTTAAGGTTTACAGCCGAGAGAAAACCAAACGTGAGCGCAATCATTACGAAAGTGGAGAGGATGAAAAGAATCAATCCAATATCGCCTGTCTGACCGGGAACAAAACCGGGATTATTTAAAATGCTTACCAGGTTCAGCAACAGGAGCAGGCCAAAAATAAAAAAGGAGACCGCGTTGATACGAAAAATTGTTTTGAGGAATTCCTGCCCCGGTTTTAACTGAAACATTTCGTAAATCGCCAGCGAGCAGTAGGTCAGCAGGATGAGAATATGAATACTGCTCCTGATTTGGTGAGAAGGCATTATTAGCAGGAAAAAAACAGTTTGAACAACATCGAAAGCAGGTAATCCAATAATGATACGTTTTTTTATTTTTTTACCCTTGAAATTCCAGATGCCGGCCAGGTAAATATACAAGCCAAAAGTGTTAATTAGTGCTGCAATTATCAGGGGAGAAACGCCATACCCGGAAGAATAAATTCTGATGAGAAAACTAACACCAACAATTAAACTGCCGGCTGCCCACCATCCCGGGCCTTTTACATTTTTTGTGCTTTTATACAACAAAAGCATGTAGAGCCCCATGATAAAGCTAATGCCCGACATGATGAAAAAAAGTGCTGTGTCAGGTCTAAGTTGTTCCATTGTTTTAAGGTCTGTTTAATAGCGGTGCAAGATAGTTAAAATATCATTAAATGAACATAATACTTCTTTCATCCTAAACAAAAAGAAACTGAACTCCAATTTCATAATTAGTTTAATCCTTTAAAAATTAACAGCATAAAGTGTTTAATTCTGTTAAAACTTGTCAATGAATGGTAATTCTTTCCTTTTTCGAAAAAAATGGAACAGCGCTTGCAATACCTATAACTAAATAAACGAAAGGAATTGATTATGAAAAGGATAGTATTGATAGTAGCATTAGTTGTTTCTGCCAATTTTCTTTTTGCCCAGAATCAGAAAGATGATTCAACAATGACCAAAAAAGAGCGGAAAGCAGCAGAGCTCCAGGAACGTTACCTGGAAACAAAATACATTTTGGAGAACAATAGTTTTGTTATTGAAACCGATTTTTTGAGCGACCGTTACGGAAACAGGGTTCCGGTAAGCCCAACCATTAATTTTGTGATGGTTGAAGACTCCACAGGTGTTATTCAGATTGGCTCGAACAGCCGCCTGGGAGCGAACGGCGTAGGTGGTGTTACCGCAAAAGGTAAAATTACCAAGTACGAACTGGAAGAGAACGAAGATAAAAAATCGTTTTACCTGCACATAACGGTGATGACATCCATTGGAATTTATGACCTGAATATCAACGTGAGTGGTTACGGAAATGCAACTGCCCGACTATCGGGATTGAGCGCCGGAAAACTCACATTTGATGGCGACATTGTTCCGCTTCAGGAGTCGGTAGTTTACGAAGGTTATTCATTATAATAACATAGAAAATTCTCATAGCAACAAAAGAATTTTCGAAAATGCAAACATAAAACAGCGGGAGGAGACAAAGGTCTCTTCCCGTTTTTTATTGCCCACGTTCGGGTATATTGTGTTGAATCGTAATGTATTGTGTTGCATTTTTTCCACATTTTATGTTGATTCATTCTACAACAGATTTCGCTGGATTCCGGGCATTTTGAAAAAAGTCATGTTTTCCTTCAAATCTTTTTCTTCTATTTGAAATTGATATTTATTTTGTAGGACAAAAATTATAATCTGAATATTCATGAAGAAATTAACGCTACTCATTTTTGCTGTTCTTATTGTTATTTCCCAGTTGTTTGCAAAGGAAGGAATGTGGATTCCGTTGCTGCTCGAGAAGTACAAACTGGAAGACATGCAGAAAATGGGATTTAAACTTACCGCCGACGATATTTACAATGTGAACAATGCCAGCATGAAAGATGCTGTAATGGTATTTGGAGGCGGTTGTACTGCCGAACTTATTTCGGGCGACGGGCTGCTGATTACCAACCACCACTGCGGTTACCGCCAGATTCAGTCGCACAGTTCGGTGGAGAACGATTACCTCACCAATGGATTCTGGGCCATGAACCGCGACGAAGAATTATCCAACCCGGGACTGACAGTCAGTTTTTTGGAATACATGGAAGATGTTACATCGAAGGTTTTAGCCGGAACCGGGGATATACCGGAAGCTGATCGCAAAAAGAAAATCGAATCAAACATCTCGCAAATTGAAAAAGAAGCCGCTGAAGACGGGAAATTCAAAACACAGATTAAACCTTTGTTTTACGGCAACCAGTATTTTCTGTATGTGTACAAAGTGTTTAAAGATGTCCGCCTGGTAGGTGCGCCTCCGTCGGCCATCGGTAAATTTGGCGGCGACACCGACAACTGGATGTGGCCACGGCATACCGGCGATTTTTCGCTGTTTCGCATTTATGCCGACGAAAATAACGAACCGGCAGAATATTCACCCGACAATGTACCTTATCAGCCCAAAAAGTTTTTCCCCATATCGATGAAGGGAATTCAGCCGGGCGATTTCACCATGGTTTTCGGAAACCCGGGAAGCACCATGCAGTACATCCCATCCAGTGAAGTGGATATTATTATGAATCAGCGCGATCCCGACCGGATTGCCATCCGCGAGAAAAAACTGGCGGTGATTGGCGAAGACATGCAAACCGATCCGAAAGTGCGGATTCAGTATGCCGCCAAGTATGCAAGCATCAGCAATGCGTGGAAAAAATGGCAGGGCGAGATTCTGGGCCTCGAGCGCCTGGATGCTGTGAATAAAAAACTCGAATTTGAAAAAGAATTTGAAAACTGGGCCAAAACAAACGGAACCTGGGAAAATGAGTACCGTCCCGTTTTTGCCAATTTTGATAAACTGTACGCAGCTTACGGGCCGTTTATCCGCGCCTACGATTATTATTCCGAAATTGTGCGCCGCCGTGGTGTGGAAACTTTTCAGCTGGCCGACCGGGTAAATGGTATCATTAACAACCTGGAGAACAACCAGCAAAAAAGGGCTGACGCAGACATAAAAAGCATGATTGATTACCTGCCTTCTTTTTATAAGGATTTTAACCAGCCTACCGATGAAAAACTTTTCGAAGTACTGCTGCCGCTTTTGGGCGAAGACCTCGGAACTGAGTTTCTGCCTGATTATTACACAGAAATAATGGAAAAGCACGGCGACAGGCTGGTGGATAAAATCTACCGGAAATCGGTTCTTTTTGATGAAAAAGCCTTAACTGAAATTCTGGAATCAGGGAATGATAAAAAGCTGCTGAAATTGCGGAAAGATCCGATGGTGAGACTGTACAACCGTTTAATTTTTCATTTTGAAACCGTTATCGATCCGGTGGTGGATTCGTTAAACGACCGGATTAATGAAAACATGAAAACCTACATGGCCGGTATTCTCGAAATGAAAAACCGTGCCGAGATTTACCCCGATGCCAACCTCACCCTGCGTGTGGGCTATGGAAAGGTGGACGGCTACAAACCGCGCGACGGGGTGAAATATGAGTACTACACCACCCTTGAGGGAATTATGGAAAAAGACAACCCTGATATTTACGATTACGATGTGCCTGAGCGGCTGCGCCAATTGTACGAAACGAAAGATTACGGGCAATATGCCAGCGATGGTTACCTGCCTGTGTGTTTTATCGCCTCCAACCATACTACCGGCGGAAACTCGGGAAGCCCGGTTGTAAACGGCAACGGCGAACTGATTGGCGTTAATTTCGACCGCTGCTGGGAAGGAACCATGAGCGACATTATGTACGACCCCGACATGTGCCGCAACATTGCCATCGACATTCGTTATGCCCTGTTCCTGGTCGACAAATTTGCCGGTGCCGGCTACCTGCTCGATGAAATGGAGCTGGTGGAATAAGAATATTATTTCAAATTAAATTGAAGAATGCCATCTCTGTTTACAAAAGAAGTGGCATTCTTTTTTTTCGCACAGCAAAATAAGACTTACAGATAGTGATTGGGAAAGCTGTATTCATTTTTCTTACTTAAAAAAAGCTTTCGATTTTAAAAAATTAAAAAAGTCCTATCGCGCTATTCAAACTCCAAACCATTTCAGTAATTTTAGAGCCTGAAAATTCAAAAATCAAAATAATAAGAATCATGAAAATTAAATTTTTGCTTCTGTTTGCCGTTATAACAGGCATTATTTTTCAGGTATCCTGTACACAGGAGCCGACAACTGATTTAACGAAAACAAGCTTTATACCCAAACCGGTATCTGTATCGGCAAGCGGTGAATCTTTCACAATTGACGAATCAACTGATGTTTATTTCCAGGAAGACATTGAAGGATTGGAACAGGTGGCAGAGTATCTTGCAGCCGAAATCAACAAAATCAATGGACTGGAACTGGTCGTCCAATCCGCCGATGCCTTGCCCCGAACAGGTATCTACCTTTCTGTTCCTTTTGAAGACAAAGAGCTGGGCACAGAAGGATACGACCTGAACATCGGCAAAAAACTGACAGGCATTAAAGCCAACAGTCCGGCCGGCGTTTTTTACGGAGTGCAAAGTTTGTTGCAAACATTGCCGGTAAAAGCAACAACAGATGAATCCTTAAAAATTGCCACCGGCGCAGTTCGGGATTTTCCGGAATACGGCTATCGCGGAGCCATGCTCGATGTTTCGCGCCACTTTTTTGGAGTGAACGACGTGAAACGTTTTATTGATTTCCTGGCCACTTACAAAATGAACCGGTTGCACCTGCACCTCTCCGACGATCAGGGCTGGCGCATTGAAATAAAATCGTGGCCCAAACTGACCGAAATTGGCGGCAGTACCGAAGTGGGTGGCGGCGAAGGCGGCTTTTATACGCAGGAAGACTTCAAAGAAATTGTAAGATATGCGCAGGAACGCCAGATTATAATTGTTCCTGAAATCGATATGCCTGGTCACACCAATGCTGCGCTGGCTTCGTATGCAGAGCTGAATTGCGATGGCAAAGCAACCGAGCTATATACAGGTATCGAGGTTGGTTTCAGCACACTTTGCACCGATAAGGAAATCACTTACGAATTTGTGGACGACGTGGTGCGGGAAATCGCTGCTATTTCGCCCGGACCCTGGTTCCACATTGGAGGCGACGAATCGCATGTGACTGCTGAAGACGATTACATCTACTTTGTAAACCGTGTGCAGGACATCGTGCTTTCGCACGGAAAAAAAGTGATGGGCTGGGATGAAATTGCCAACGCCACGTTAGTCGACGATGCAGCCGTTCAATTTTGGGCCGACGTTGAAAATACCACCATGGGTGTGGAGCAAGGCGCAAAGGTGCTGATGTCGCCGGCAAAGAAAGCCTACTTAGATATGAAATACGATTCAACCACTACGCTGGGTTTGAACTGGGCAGGCTTCATCGAGGTGGACACCGCTTATGCCTGGAATCCCGCAACATATGTGGAAGGCATAACAAAAGAAAACATACTGGG
>DATFJO010000507.1:0-4793 GCA_035269145.1 Tangfeifania sp.
CCGACCTTGTTGGTCGCCGACGCATTCCAAAAGGAAACCGGCTGGCAATTGTTACCAATGCAGGAGGACCGGGCGTAATGGCAACCGATTCCCTTATCTCATGGGGTGGAAAACTGGTAAAACTGTCGGATGAAACCATGCAAAAACTCAATGATTACCTTCCGCCGTTCTGGTCGCACGGAAACCCGGTTGATGTGCTGGGAGATGCCACACCGGAGCGTTTTGCAAAGGCAACAGAAATTGTTCTGGAAGATGATCATGTAGATGCTGTGCTTGTGCTGCTTACTCCGCAGGCAATGACCGATCCCACCAAAACCGCAGAGGCCATTGCCAAAATGGCGGGGGAAACCTCTAAATCGATTATGACTGGCTGGCTGGGCGGAAAAAGCATGCGCGAGGGAATTCAAATTTTTAACCAGGCCGGTATTCCAAACTACCAGGCTCCGGAACAGGCAATCCGTGCTTTCATGACGCTTTCGCACTATTCCAAAAATCTGGAAATGCTTTATGAAACACCAAAAGAAGTACCATTATCGTTCCAGTACGACAGAAATGAATTGCGCAACAAATACCTGAAAGAAGTCTTCCCGAAAGCCAAAATTCTGAATGAGGACGATTCAAAAATGCTGGTGAACGATTACGGCATCGACACCACACACCCTACACCGGCAGCCACCGAAGATAAAGCAGTGGAAATTTCTGAAAAGAAAGGGTACCCCGTGGTAATGAAAATATACTCGCCTGACATTACCCATAAATCTGATGTGGGAGGTGTTGCCCTGAATATTAAAGATGAAGAAATGGTTCGGGCTACTTTCCGGAATATGGTAAAAACAGCAGCCGAAAAACGTCCGGATGCAAAAATTGATGGAGTAACCATTCAACGGATGGTGGACACCAAAGATGCGGTTGAATTGATTCTCGGAACTAAAAAAGACCCTGAATTTGGAACAGTAATGCTGGTTGGCATGGGTGGAACATCTGCCGAGCTGTTTAAAGATAAACGACTTGAATTTCCACCGCTGAATGAAAGCCTGGCAACACAGATGCTTGAATCGCTGAAAATTTACCCGCTGCTCGAAGGTTACCGCGGAGCACCTGCAAAAAATATCGACAAACTGGTGGAAGTGCTCATCCGTATGTCCTACCTGGCGGCCGATTATCCCGAAATCAAAGAACTGGATATCAATCCGCTGATTGTTACACCAACCGATGTAATTGCGCTCGATGCACGCATTGTGGTGGATGAAGACGTAATGAAAAAACCGGTGAAAGAATATTCACACCTGATTTTGCGGCCGTATCCCGAAAGCCTTATCCGCACCGACCGCCTGAAGGATGGTTCAGATATTATTCTGCGGCCCATTAAACCTGAAGACGAACCCATGTGGCTCGAATTACTGGCAAGTTGCTCGAAAGAATCGATTTATCACCGTTTCCGTTACGATTTCTATTTTGATTCGCACGAAGTTGCCACACAATTTTGTTTCATCGACTATGACAGGGAAATTGCTATTGTTGCCGAAGTGGAACAACAAGGTAAAAAACGGCTCATTGGTGTCGGTCGGCTCATTGCTGATCCGGATGTGGAAATGATGGAATACGCGGTGCTGATTACTGACGACTGGCAGAAAAAAGAGCTCGGTTACATGTTGACTGAATATTGTATGAAAATTGCCAAAGACAGGGGCGTGAAAAAACTTCTGGCTGAAACAACACGCGATAACAAACCGATGATTTCGGTTTTCAGGAAACTCAATTTTAAAATCCGTTTTAACGAAGATACCACAGTCTCGGTGATCAAAGACCTTACAAACGGAGAGGAATAATTTTTAATGGATAAATTCCAAACAGTCTCTAACTCCCGGCAGCCGGAAAATTCCCTGCCGGGTGTTTTTTGAAGAATATATATGGATTTAGGAAAAATAGAAGAAGCGGTAAAACTCATCCGCAAATCAAAATACATGGTGGCTTTTACAGGGGCCGGGATTTCGGTAGAGAGCGGAATTCCTCCTTTCAGAGGCACCGGCGGATTGTGGAACACTACGCACCCCATTTTTCTGGAAATAGAATATTTTAATAAAAAGCCGTTTCAATCCTGGCAAAAAATCAAAGAAATTTTTTACGATAAACTTGGCGATGCTGAACCCAATGAAGCCCACGAAGTGTTGGCAAAAATGGAAAAACGCAGCTTCCTGGAAACTGTTATCACCCAAAACATCGATCACCTTCACCAAAAAGCCGGGAACAAATATGTGTACGAGTTGCACGGAACATATCGGCAACTGGTTTGCACCGAATGCAGCACCGAATACGATATGAGTTTTGCCGATTTGAATTTTCTGCCCCCCACGTGTTACATTTGCAAAGGCATTTTAAAACCCGACATGGTTTTTTTTAATGAGAAAATTCCGGCGTTTGCCAAAAAACGTTCCTTTCAGGAAGCCGAAAAATGCGACCTGCTGCTAATTATCGGAACCCACGCCGAAGTTCTCCCTGCCGCCGAAATTCCTGAAATCGCCAAAAAGAACGGCGCAAAAATTATTGAAATCAACATCAAACCCTCTCCGTTTTCGCACACCATTACCGATATTTTTATACAGGCGCGGGCTACCGAAGCCATGGAAAAAATTGGTGAGTTGCTTTACCTCTGACTTTTATTTATCAATTCATTTTCTCCTTCCGGATTTTATCAAATAATTGCTTAAACATTTCCAAACCGGCACCTGTTCTACAAACAACTGCATTATATAGCAATTATCAGAATTAATAACCAAATAAAATTAGAACGATGACAGTAATAAATCCTTACCTTACTTTTCTTGGAGATTGCGAAGCAGCTTTCAATTATTACAAACTAATTTTTGGCGGCGAATTTTCAACCCTTGAACGTTTTTCGGAAATGCCGCAGGAAAAAGACGTTATTCTGTCGGAAGATGAACAAAATAAAATCTTGCACATTGCACTGCCGCTCGGCGATGATAATGTGTTAATGGGAAGCGACGCCGGCGGACACAGGGATGCCCGGACCATTGTTGGAAACAACATTTCAATTTCAGTTTCAGTGGAAAGCAAAGACAGGGCGGAAGAAGTTTTTGAAAAGCTTTCGGAAAACGGAGCGGTTGCCATGCCCATGGAAGATACCTACTGGGGCGAATATTTTGGGATGTGCACCGACCAGTTTGGAATCAACTGGATGGTGAGTTTTAACCAGGAGTAAGACGGGAGTCGATCCAATTCATCATAGTTTCAAGCACTTCGTCCTGTTGAGGCTCGTTGTGTAATTCATGCCAGGCATCTTCCCATAACACAAGTTTACACTTCTCGTTCAGCGGAGCAGCAAAATCGGTACTTCCTGAGAAGAAAGCAATTTTGTCCGCTTTTCCATGCATTAAAAGCAGGGGAAGTGGAAATTCACCAGCGTGTTCAAGTGTCCATTTGTTAACGGCAAGCATGGTTTTGCCAAATCCCAGGGTAATTTTATGCTGGACCAGCGGATCGTTTTTATAATTCTGTACAACCTTTTTATTTCGTGTCAAATCATCCGGTTTTAACCCGCTGGACATTGAAAGTTTTGGTAACAAAGTTCCAAGCAATTTAGCCAAAGATATCTTTACCGGTTGGTTTTCCAGTTCGGTGCGCAATCCTGGCCCGCTTGCAATAATTCCGTGCAACGGTGGCTTACGCTTTAATCCGTAATGAAGCACCAGTATTCCACCCAAACTGAATCCAAACAGAAACAACGGCAGTCCCGGATACCGCTTTCGGGCTTGCTCCAGCAAAATATCCATATCCTGCATAACCAATTCTATGGAAGGAAAATGGCCTCTTTTTCCTTTCGAAAGCCCATGTCCCCGAAGGTCGGCTCCAAATAACAAAATTCCATGATTTGTGAAAGCTTCGGCAACATGCACGTACCTCGATGTGTGTTCACTCAAACCATGCACCAGACAAACAACAGCTTTTGCAGGCACTTTTTCAGGCTCCCATCCCTGGGCATAGATGTTCAAATTATCTGTCGACTTCCAGTTTGTTTCAAAATGTTTCATAGTTGTACAGGCTTTCAGTTATTACAAAACCTTTTACTGACATTCTTTCAAAAAGTTACCGGAATTTAAAGCCAGAAAACAGAAACTCAATTCAAAAAAAATAGAATGATTGAAAAGTTTCAATAAAACAGCTTCAATTTTGCAGTAATATTAATAATCCTCTATTTTTAGGCATTAAAATTATATGCCGATGCAACCCGATTTCGACCAGCTAAAAACCCAACTCGAAGGCGATGTTTTTGCCGACAATGTGCAGCGCGTGCTGTATTCAACAGATGCTTCGCAATACAAAGAACTGCCATTGGCAGTTACCCGTCCGAAGAACAAGGAGGACATAAAAAAAATCATTGCTTTTGCCCGCGAAAACGGAACTTCCGTTATTCCGCGCGGGGGCGGCACCTCGCTGGCCGGCCAGGTGGTTGGGTCCGGTATTGTGGTGGATATCTCCAGATACATGAATAAGATCGTCGAATTAAATGTCGATGAAAAGTATGTAATTGTTGAACCGGGAGTGGTTTTAGCTGAATTGAATCAAATTTTGGCTGAGTATGGTTTGCAGTTTGGCCCGGAGACTTCCACGGCAAACCGCTGCGTTATTGGCGGAATGCTCGGAAACAATTCCTGCGGATTGCACTCTCTGGTTTACGGCAGCGTTCGCGACCACATTCTTGAAGTAGACACAGTTCTTTCTGACGGATCGGAAGCAACTTTCAGAGCACTGACCAAAGAAGAATTTCAGCAAAA
>DATFJO010000508.1:0-2441 GCA_035269145.1 Tangfeifania sp.
GTATTCAGGCTTTAAAAAAGTAAAGTCGGTACCAACAAAAGATACTCCGGCTGATGTTTTTAAAAACAAGCTCGTTTCATCATCGGCAGGCAAAAGATAGAAACGTGAAGTTGCCAGGACACTCAGGATCTTTGTAGAAAACATCAAGGCTTCATGGGGATATTCGTGTGAACTGCCGAATAATGGATTATGTATTTTTTGATTAGGTTTGGTCAGAAAGAAATTGTAAAGCGGGGCCGTTTCGGTTTTGCCGGCAAGTTCGTTGTATTTAAACTCGAGGCCCATTTCAAGTTTATCTCTGATTGGCATTAAAAATTCAATTTCTGCTCCTGTTTTTATTTCCGGTTTGAATTTTTCGCTGTCGGGGTAAACAATATCGGCAAAACGAGTATTAATTTCCGTACTTCCGATTTCAGACATAAACAAACTGCTGTTGACTGACAGCCGGTACCGGAAATTCTGAGCCGTCGCGTGCTCAATGAACACCAGAATAAACAAAAAAATTAGGAGAATATATTTCATAAATCAATGGTTTGCAGGTTGCAATATAATTCTTTCTTCTGCTAAAAACCAAAAAAAGAACTCAGAATCTTTGCTATTTCCGCTGTTTAACCTCTTTGGCGTCAACAACTTTAAATAATTTGTCTGACCTGCGTAGTTTGGTATCTATTGGCACCGAAATTCGCTGGCCTTTCATTCCTTCTTCCACAGGTTCCATATCGAACCTTATTTCTTCCACTTTGGTTTGAACAACACCGGTAGTTGGTCCGGTAATGATTATTTCATCTTCCACCTTTAAATTGTTGGTTTCCAATTTAAACTCAGCCACCCTGATGTTGGTGAAATAGTTGGTGCATTTTCCGAGGTACAGTTTTCGTTGGGTGGCCTGCGATCCGTAATTGGCGCTCCATTCGCCCAGCCGTTGACCGAGGTAATATCCATCCCAGAAACCGCGGTTGAAGACGGTTGCAAGCCGTTCGTTCCAGTCATTTACTTTCTCTTCGGTAAATGTTCCTTCCTGCCAGGCTTTTGCGGCCTCGCTGTAACATTCAGCAGTGGTTTTTACATATTCGGGAGAACGGGCGCGACCTTCAATTTTCAGCACCGAAACTCCTGCATCCAGCACTTTATTCAGAAAATGAATGGTTTTCAAATCTTTGGGAGACATGATGTACTCATTGTCGATTTCCAGCTCGGCACCGGTTTCTTGGTCGGTTACAGTATAAGCACGCCGGCACGTTTGCAGGCAGGCGCCGCGATTGGCGGAGGAGTTCATTTCGTGCAGACTGAGGTAACATTTTCCGCTGACGGCCATGCAGAGCGCACCATGGGCAAACATTTCCAGACGAACCAGGTTTCCCGAAGGCCCTTTTATTTGCTGTTTTTTGATTTGATCGCTGATTTCCCAAACCCGGCCAATGTTCATCTCGCGGGCCAGTACTACCACATCGGCAAATTGTGCATAAAATTTTACAGCTTCAATGTTTGTGATATTTACCTGCGTGGAAATATGAACTTCCAGTCCGATAGAACGGGCATATTGAATGACTGAAACATCGGCCGCAATGACAGCGGAAACGCCTGCTTTGTGCGCAGCATCCAACACTTCGTGCATTTGGCTGATTTCGCCGTCAAAGATTTCGACATTGAGGGTAAGATAGGTTTTGACTCCGTTCTTACCTGCGATTTCAACGATTTTTTTTAAATCATCGAGCGAAAAATTGTTAGACGAACGTGAGCGCATATTCAGGTGCTCCACACCAAAATATACTGAACCCGCACCTCCCTGAATAGCAGCCATAAGCGATTCGTACGAACCGACCGGCGCCATTATTTCAATATTTTTTCGCTCCATTTTTATCTTATTTTTGACGGGCAAAGTTAAACTATTTTATCTTTTTGATTGCCGGATTCTTTTCGTCTGGTTTTGATGAAATTTGTTTTTAATTACTTTTAGGATGGAAAAACAAAAGATTATTGCAACTTGTCTCAATTTAAAAAAGGATTTGTTTTCGAATTAATAAAGTTTATTTAGATGAAACGAGCATGTTAAATTATTACCACACAGGAGTATGACTATCGTGCGAGTTACATGAGTCACCATTAAAATAAATAATTATAGACGAATGAAATACTCAATTTTCACACTTATTGTTTTATTGCCCCTGATTTTTGCGTGTAACCGGAGTAATAAAAAGCAGGATAATAATGTTTTCAAATCAGGAATTATTGAAGATGAGCCCCAAAATCAGGATGACTGGGAGTTGGTTTGGAGTGATGAATTTAACTACACCGGCTTGCCCGACACTACCAAATGGAGCTACGATGTTGGCGGACATGGCTGGGGAAACAATGAAAAACAATACTACACAGAAACTGATCCGGACAATGCGAAAGTGATAGACGGAGTTTTGGAAATTACAGCCCGACAGGAAAAGAAA
>DATFJO010000509.1:0-17327 GCA_035269145.1 Tangfeifania sp.
TCGCCATTGTAGTGTGTGCCGACGAAACCAAAAATGATGTGTGGATTGAGGATTGCTCCATTGCATCCATTTTGCTGCAGCTCACTGCGCAGGAGCTCGGTTTGGGAAGTTGCTGGATACAAATTCGCAACCGGATGAAGACCGATGAGCTTTCATCTGAAAAATACATTCAGAATTTACTGGGAATGCCTGAAAATTTCAGGGTACTGAGCATTGTCACTGTGGGCTACCCCGACCAGCAGCGTGAGAGAAAACCGTTTGAAGAGCTGCAGTTTGAGAAAATCAGGGTGAATAAATTTTAATAAAAAACCTGAGTATTATTTTAGCTGTCATTTCGACGACGAAGGAGGAGAAATCTGTATAATTAAGGAGAGATTCCTCGTCGCTTCGCTTTCCTCGGAATGACAGTTCCAATCAGCGATTGTCATCACCTTATTATGCCCATTCTAAAAATGGGTGAGCATTCGAAATGACAGCTAATCAGGTGTTATCGGCAATTATTCCAACATCCATTTAAAAGAAATCATTGTAATTCGAAGGCTCCCTTTCTTCCTGGATGTTTTCATCGCAATCGAGGTTGATGTTGAAGTTTTCGGGTTCTTCAAACTCCATGTCCTCGGTGAATCCAAGCGACTCGTCGGCCAGCACTTTTTTGAAAAAGTACCCCCAGATGGGCAGCGCCATGTTGGCTCCCTGACCTGAAGCAATTGTGCGAAAATGGATGCTTCGCAAGTCGGCTCCCGTCCAAACGCCTGCGGTTAGCTTAGGGGTAATCCCCATAAACCAGCCGTCGGAATGGTTTTGTGTGGTGCCTGTTTTACCGGCAATTGGCATGGTGAAACTTCCATAGTCCTCAGTTACTCCATCCCGGAACAGGTTTGAAATACGTAACCGGATTCCGGTTCCCTGGTCAATCACTCCCTGCAGCAGGTTAATCATCAGGTAAGCTGTTTGTTCGTCAATGGCTTCCCTGCGTTCAGGCTGGAAGGTGGCAATTACGTTTCCGTGCTGGTCTTCGATTCTGGTAACAAAATAGGGTTTCACAAAAACGCCCTGGTTGGCGTAGGTATTAAATGCACCCACCATTTCGTATAATGTAATATCGGAAGTTCCGAGGAATAAAGAAGGCACAGGATCGATGGGGCTGTAAACGCCCATCCGTTTCATTATGTCGGTAACTGCATGCGGATTGAACTGTTTCATCACCCAGGCCGAAATTTTGTTGCGCGACTGTGCCAGTCCCCACTTTAGGGTGACCAGCTTCCCTTCGTTTTCTTCGTCGTATTCAGCATCTTTGGGCTCCCAGATTGTGCCATCGGGCATTTGAAACTGCTGGCTCACGTATGGAACTTTTGTACACGGAGTAAGGCCGTTTTGCATGGCAAGTGTGTAAAGAAACGGTTTTACCGTGGAACCCACCTGGCGTTTTCCGCCTTTCACCATGTCGTACATAAAATGTTTGTAATTGGGTCCGCCAACGTATGCTTTTACCTGGCCGCTGTGATTTTCCATTGCCATAAACGAAGAACGGAAATAGCGCAGGTACCATTTGATGGAATCCAGCGGTGCCATAACGGTGTCGATTTCACCTTCCCAACTGAAGATGGTCATATCAACCGGCTCATTGAATGTTTCCTTTATTTCTTCAAAATTTTTCCCCTGTTCGCGTAAAACCCTGAAACGTTCACTTTGCCTTATGGCCCGGTCAAGCAGATTTTGGGTCTGCTCATTGGTCATGTTGTTGGCAAATGGCGGATTATCGAGGTATTTTATGGAACCGTCGAACTCCGGTTGCAGGTCGTTTTTAAGGTGATGTTCCACCGATTCCACCGCATATTCCTGCATCCTGGAATCGATTGTGGCATAAATTTTCAGCCCGTCGGAATAGAGGTTGTAATTTTCGCCGTCGGGTTTTATGTTTTTATTGCACCAGCCATATAAAGGATTGGTTTCCCATTCCACAGAGTCTTCAATAAATTTTTGGGTTTGCCACGAAGCATAATCTTCTCTGGCGGGTTTGTCGGCAGTCATAGTTAGTCTCAGGTATTCACGAAAGTAGGGAGCCGGGCCAATCCGGTAATCCACTTTGTTGTAATCTAAATCAAGCGGCAGTTGTTTTACTGAATCCCTGATCTCCTTTGTAATGTATCCGTATTTTTCCATCTGGTTCAGTACCACATTCCGGCGTTGTTTTACCAGTTCAGGCCGGCGAATGGGGTTGTAGAGCGACGAGTTTTTTGCCATTCCAACCAGCATTGCCGATTGGTGCAGTTCCAGTGAATCAGGAGGTATGCTGAAATATACATTGGCAGCCGATTTAATTCCCACTGCGAGGTTCAGGAAATCGTATTTATTCAAGTACATTAAAATAATTTCCTCTTTGGTATAACTGCGTTCCAGTTTTATGGCAATTACCCATTCTTTAAATTTTCTGAAAACGAGTTCCCACATGCTTTCAAAACTTGAACGCGGGAAAAGATTTTTTGCGAGCTGCTGGCTGATTGTACTTCCACCGCCTGAGCTGGTATCGCCTGTGACTACTCCTTTCGCCACACGAAAAAGTCCGCGTAAATCGATGCCTGAGTGACTGTAAAACCGCACATCTTCGGTTGCAATGAGGGCATCGATCAAATGCTGGGGAAGGTTTTCGTAGTCGACATAAGTACGGTTCTCGCGCAAAAAATATTTGTCGAGAATTTTTCCGTCGGACGAATATATTTCAGATGCGAGAACATTTGGCGGGTTTTCAAGTTCTTTAAAAGAAGGCATAAATCCCATCCAGCCTTTTGAAATAGAAACAAAAAGCAGGACAACGGCGAGAATGCCAATTAAAATAACTGACCAAAACCCGATGATGTATTTTTTATAATTTCTCTTATTATTTTCGGTCATTTATATCAGATTAAATATTGCGACAAATATATAGCTTTCTGGGCTGGCTGCAATTTTTTTAACGTTCAGTAACACAGAAATATTTTAAAAATGAAAAAATAAATTCATCATTATCAAAACAGTAGCAATAAATAAATAAAATAAATTTTGAACTTAGCAATTCATTTTCTTTAATTTGCAGAAATTTTTTTAGAAAGGAACACAAACTTATGCAAGAAAACCTCGTAATAGTTGAGTCACCGGCAAAAGCAAAAACCATAGAAAAATTTCTGGGGAACGGTTACCATGTCACCTCGTGTATGGGGCATATTCGCGATCTTCAGAAAAAGGACTTTGGAATAGATTTGGAAAACGATTACCAACCCAAATATGTTGTTTCCCCGGACAAGAAGAAGATAGTAACGGAGTTGAAAAAACTGGCAAAAGATGCTGATACAGTCTGGCTCGCATCTGATGAAGACCGTGAGGGAGAAGCCATAGCATGGCATTTAAAAGAAGTGCTGAAGCTCGATCCGTCGAAAACCAAGCGCATTGTTTTTCATGAAATTACCGAAGATGCTATCCAGCGGGCAATTAAAAATCCGCGGACCATCGACGACAACCTTGTGAATGCTCAACAGGCCCGCCGCGTGCTCGACCGCATTGTAGGTTTTGAAGTATCGCCGGTTTTATGGAAAAAAGTAAAACCCTCGCTTTCAGCAGGTCGGGTGCAATCAGTTGCAGTGCGTTTAATCGTTGAGCGCGAACGGGAAATCATAAATTTTAAAAGTGAAACAAATTACCGGGTTACGGCCAGTTTTATTGTTACCGATGAAAAAGGGAATACTTCGGATTTGAAAGCCGATCTTTCAAAAAGGTTTTCAACGAAAAACGAAGCCCTCGACTTTCTGAAAAAATGCCAGGGAGCTGAATTTACGGTGAGCGATGTAACCAAAAAACCTACCAAGCGTTCACCGGCCATGCCGTTTACAACTTCCACGCTGCAACAGGAAGCCAGCCGGAAACTCGGTTTTTCGGTTTCGCAAACCATGGCGGTTGCGCAGCGCCTTTACGAAAATGGTAGGATAACTTACATGCGTACCGACTCGGTAAATCTTTCAGGGTTGGCAATCAATACTGCCAGTCAAAAAATTATTGATTTGCATGGCGAAGAATATGTGAAAATCAGAAAATACCATACAAAATCGAAAGGAGCACAGGAAGCGCACGAAGCCATTCGCCCAACCTACATGAACAATGAAACGGTGGAAGGTTCGAACCAGGAGAAACGCTTGTACGAACTCATTTGGAAGAGAACAATTGCCTCGCAAATGGCCGATGCGAAACTGGAAAAAACTACGGTGAATATTACTGTTTCCACTGCGCCTGAAAAATTTGTGGCAACCGGCGAGGTCCTGATTTTTGACGGTTTCCTGAAGGTTTACATGGAATCGACCGACGATGAAAACGGAAACAACAGTACTGCACAGGACATTATTCCGCCTTTAAAAGCGAACGACGAACTGCGCATGGCTGAAATTGTAGCTACCCAGCGTTTCTCGCAGCGTCCGCCACGATATACAGAAGCTTCACTTGTGAAAAAACTGGAAGAACTCGGAATCGGCAGGCCTTCAACTTATGCGCCAACTATTACCACTATTCAAAACCGGAATTATGTAGTAAAAGAGGACAGGCCGGGAACCGAGCGCGAGTTTGATGTGCTTACCCTGAAAAAAGATACTGTTTCAGAAAAGAAAAAAACTGAAATAACCGGAACCGAAAAATCGAAACTTTTTCCCACTGATGTGGGGATGGTGGTAACTGATTTCCTGAAGGAAAATTTCAAGCAAATCATGGACTACAATTTTACAGCCCGTGTTGAAAAAGATTTTGATGAAATTGCCGAGGGAGAAAAGGTTTGGAATGAGATGATCGATGAATTTTATAAACCTTTCCACAGTAAAGTAGAGGATGTGCTCGAGAATTCGGAGCGTTCGAAAGGCGAGCGTGTTCTGGGTACCGACCCGAAAACCGGCAAGCAGGTTGCAGTAAAAATTGGCCGTTACGGACCCGTGGCACAACTTGGCGAGGCCAGCTCGGAAACCAACGAAGAAAAGCCACAGTTTGCCAGCCTCCGCAGCGGGCAGCACCTGGAAACAATTACGCTTGAAGATGCACTCGAATTGTTTAAACTACCACGCGAACTTGGTGAATACGAAGACAAAAAAGTGACAGTGAATATCGGACGTTTCGGGCCGTATGTGCGGCACGACAATAAATTTGTGTCGCTCGGAAAAGAATATGATCCGTTTACGGTTGAACTGGATAAAGCAATCGAATTAATTGAAGCAAAACGGGAAAAAGACCGGAAAGCGGTTATTAAAACTTTTGATGAGGAACCTGATTTAAAAGTGCTCAACGGCCGCTGGGGGCCTTATATTTCTTACAAAAAGAAGAATTATAAAATTCCGAAGAAAATGAAAGCTGAGGAGCTGACACTTGAAGACTGTAAAAAGATAATTGACGAGGCCCCTCCATCTAAATCAGGAAGAGCAAGGAAAAAGAAATAATCTGAAAAGGCAGATGATTTAATCATTTGCCTTTATTTTTATCCGAAAACTAATTGCATGGAAGTTTTTGATTATTTTGATCCGGTTGATTTTTCACAGTTCACGGAACTGGAGAATTCTGCCGGAAAATTTTCCCTCGGGAATAATGTCGAGTCATTCACAACGAAGCTTTCGGTTTCGAATATTTCCAGGGCAAATGTTGTAATTTTTGGGGTGCCGGTCGATAACGGCAAAGTTGAAACCGGCGCGGCACAGGCTCCCGGTTTAATTCGTAAAGAACTCTACCGGCTGGCTGCATTAAATCCAAAGCTGAATATTGCTGATCTGGGAGATTTAAAACCCGCCTCCGGCCTGAAAGGAACTTTCCTTGCCCTGCGCGATGTAATTGAATATTTGTATGAACTCGGTGTTGCAACCGTTGTAATTGGCGGCAGTCAGGATTTAACAACCGGCATTTGTGAAGCATTTAAAAACAATCGTTTTTTTTCACTCACTGCGGTCGATGCCATCCTCGATATAAAAAAAGGCGTCGAAACATTTCATTCGGGCAATTATTTAACCCGAATTTTCAAACAGCTCCCCAATCTTTTCCGGTTTAGCCTGGCGGGCTATCAAAATCATTTGGTTGGAGAAAAACTTATTAACAAAACGCCCGTTATTGCAGAACATTTGCGGCTTGGTGTGTTAAGAACTAATTTTTTGGTTGCTGAACCTATGATGAGAAACACAGATGTGCTGTCTTTCGACATGGGAGCGCTGAAATTTTCGGAAGCTCCGGGCACACCTCAGCAAAACCCCAACGGCTTGCGGGGGGAAGAAGCCTGCCAGTTATCCCGATATGCAGGAACAAGCGATCGCATAAAGGTTTTTGGCCTGTTTGAAACCACTCCCGAAAATGACAAACAAGGTACAACGGTTAAGCTCGCTGCCGAAATTGTCTGGTATTTTCTGGAAGGATGTGTAATCAGGAAAAGGGAAGCAGGCTTTAACAAAGAGAATAAAATCGTTTATAAGGTTGAAATTGATGAAATGGATCAGCCCCTTGTGTTTTTTCATGAGCAGGAAACCAATCGGTGGTGGTTCGAAATAAATTCAGTGGCCGGCGAAACAGCCCATTTTGCGTGCTCTGAAGAGGATTACAAGGTGGCTTCATCCAATGAAATTCCGGGTAAATGGCTGGATTATATTCAAAAAATGGATGGGATATCAAAATAATCAAAAAATGATTGCGTTCTTTGCATACCATGCTATGAGATGTTTGTTACAAACAACAATTTTTTATTTCTTTAGCCTGGATTGATTAAAATGTTTAAGCCGCATCCATTGAGGAGTATGAAAAAATTATTTTCTTTTCTATATTTGCTGATAATAATTAATTTAGCGGCAATGGGCCAGCAAGATCCGCAATTTACAAACTATATGCATTACAAATTGGGAATGAACCCCGCCTATGCGGGAGCCGAAGATGCCATAAATGGTATCATTTTAAACCGTTTCCAGTGGGAAGGGTTTCCGGGAGCACCCAAAACACTTGTTTTCAGTGTTGATGCAGCGGTCGATGCTTTTGGAACACCCAGCGGCCTCGGGCTAAATATTATTAGCGACGGATGGGGGTTTTATGACAATACCACAATTAATGCCAATTATGCTTACAAAGCAGATTTGAGCATCGGGACATTGGGAATTGGTGTTTCACTCGGGGTTTTCAGTATGAGCATTAACGGCGAATGGGAAGTTCCGGATGACGATGGTTTTGGTCTTTATACCCAGCCTGAATCGGATCCGCTTGTTCCGCAAGGTGAAGTCAGCCAGATGGCATTTGATCTCGGAGGCGGATTGTATCTCACTTCAAACCGGTATTTTCTTGGCGCATCAGTAACTCATATAAACCAGGCAGAATTGGAATACGCCGATCAGGTGACTACTTATCTGGCCAGGCACTATTATTTAATGGGGGGATACAATATTAAACTTGGCGACCCGTTATTTGAGTTACGACCTTCGTTTCTGTTTAAAACCGATCTGGCCGGATGGCAGGTGGATGTAAACACAAACGTAGTTTACGACGAGCGTTTTTGGGGCGGTCTTTCCTACCGTGTTAACGACGCAGTGGCGCTTTTGATGGGGATGGAAATGGAAAACGGTTTAAAAATTGGATATTCATTTGATCTGGTAACATCAGCTATCGGATATTATGGTTTTGCTTCACACGAAATTTTTATCAGCTATTCAATTGATTTGGAGCGGGATCGGAATAAAAAATATAAAAGTGTTAGATTTTTATAATGTAAGCCATATACATTGAGCTATGAAAAAACTTTTTTTAATTCTTATTGTACTCATTACCTTTTTCAGTTTTACCGGATGTAATAATTCCGGTAACGGCGAATTGATTGGAGTGCAAGGCAGACCTAAGTGGAAAGAAACACAACCCTATGGAATGGTATATGTCCGAAGGGGAAGTTTTAATATTGGTCCGAGCGACCAGGATCCGGCTGCGGCAAGACTGCCCGCCAAAACAGTTTCGCAGGAAGCTTTTTGGATGGACGATACCGAAATTACAAATAACGAATACCGCCAGTTTGTTCAATGGGTAAGAGATTCAATTGCCCGCACTATGTTAGGCGATCAGTTTCCTGAATTCCTGATTACCGAAGACCGGAACGGAAATCCAATTGACCCGCCTCGCTTAAACTGGCGCGAAAAAATTGAATGGGACGATCCTGACTTCCAGATGGCCATGCAGGATTTATACATTCCTGAAAATGAGCGATTTTTTGGAAAACAAACTGTTGATTCCCGGAAACTGGTTTATGAATACTGGTGGATTGATTATCAACAAGCGGCCAAGCGTTCAAACAGTTACAATTACGAAACCCAGCAATACGAAGGAAATGTTTACAATTCCGAAGGCGAACTTCAGCCCATCGAGAACCGTTCATCTTTTATAATGAACGACCGGGTTCATGTTTATCCCGATACACTTGTATGGATAAGGGATTTTACTTATTCCTTTAACGAACCCTGGGCAACCCGTTATTTCTGGCATCCGGGGTTTGATGATTACCCGGTAGTGGGAGTTGCCTGGAAACAGGCTATGGCCTTTGCCAACTGGAGAACAAAAATTCATAATGCATTCCTTACCAACAAACGTGAACCCACAGTTCAGGCCTACAGGCTTCCTACCGAAGTTGAATGGGAGTATGCTGCCCGTGGTACAAGAGATTTTTCCATGTATCCCTGGGGAGGTTATTATACACGTGATGAGGACGGGGTTTTTCTGGCCAACTTCAAACCACTTCGTGGCAATTATGTTGAGGATGGTGGAATTTCGGCTATGAAAGTAGGAAGTTACGAACCCAATGAATACGGCTTGTATGACATGGCAGGAAACGTTGCGGAATGGACTGTTACTGCTTATGACGAAGCCGGTTATAATTATTACAGTGATTTGAATCCAACCTTTACCTATAATGCACGTCCCGATGATCCGCCGGTTATGAAAAGGAAAGTTATTCGCGGTGGCTCATGGAAGGATATTGCCTATTTTACAAGAGTATCTACCAGAAGTTTTGAGTACCAGGATACAACCAAATCCTATGTCGGATTTCGCTGTGTAAGGTCTACTTTTGGAGAGGAATTTAATTAGAATCGGAAACCAACTTTTTTACATTACTATGAACTTAGGTGAAATTTTTAGAACAAAACGATGGAAAACATTCATGGGATATGTCTATGGATGGGGTGCATCTGTTGTTATGATGGGAGCACTTTTTAAACTTCAGCATTGGGAGTACGGAGGATTGTTGCTTACTGTCGGGCTTATAACTGAAGCCTTCATCTTTTTCCTCTCAGCGTTTGAGCCGCCGATGGACATGCCCGACTGGGGCAAAGTTTATCCTGAATTGAGGGATGAATATGAAATGATGGACCTTGATGAAATGAATCAATCCGGTAAAAAAGGAGTAGATCAACTTTTTTCATCTTCTGAACTGACACCCGAATTATTGGAAAAAGTGGGAAAAAGTCTTTCTGAACTTTCTTCTACTGCACGGGGAATCAGTGATATTTCTTCGGCTACACTTGCTACCGACATGTATGTTAAAAATCTAAGTTCAGCATCTGAATCGATGGGATCGCTTGCTGAAATAAACAAGCGGGCAAACGATAACCTGAACAGTTCAGTTGACAAATTAGTAGAATCTTATTCTGTTGCTTCCCAACAACTTTCGGAAACCGGAAAAGGGACCATAGAAAGAATTCAAAAAGGCGGTGAGGAGTTTACTTCCAGGCTTTCCGAAACCAGTAAAAAAATTGCAGATTCGATAGACGGAAATGCACTTTCGTTTGCGCATGAGATGAAAAATATTGGAGACGGGACAAAACAGTATTCAGGTAATCTTGAAAAACTGAATCAAAATATTCATGCGTTAAATGAAAATTTTGAATCTCAATTGCAGGGCACAAAAAGTCAGTTTGAAGCAAGCCGTAAATTTAGCAGCGACCTCAATCAAATGAATGAAATTTTGACCTCCTCCGTTTCCGAGCTCGAAAAATATAAAGAGAATGCTGAAAAGCTGAATAAAAACCTGGAAGCGCTTAACACTATTTACGGAAATATGCTGGGCGCTATGAGTTATAAGAAATAACCTTTTAGAAGTTATACTATGGGTGCTAAAAATTGCCCGGAAACACCGCGGCAAAAAATGATAAACATGATGTACATTGTTCTCACCGCAATGTTGGCATTGAACGTTGCGTCTGAGGTACTCGAGGCATTCCAGGTAGTGGATACCAGCCTTATCGAGACTTTGAAAACAGTGGACATGAAGAATGAACAGGTTTATGCCTCATTTGAACAGGCTTATGCTGAGAATGCAGCCAAAGTTGGTGAATGGAAAGAGAAAGCAGACCACCTGAAAAACCTCACTTCCGAAATGTATTCATATATCTCCCAGCTAAAAGAAGATTTAGTACGTGATTCAGGGGTTACTCCTGTTTCCGGCGAAAATCCTCTGGAAGAAGACGATTTTTACCTGGTAACTGAGGACGGCGATACGTTAATTCTGAATAAAGAAGATGACCTGAATGCGCCATCGGAATACATGATTACACAGGGGAATGCTGAAATACTGAAAGAAAAACTGATTGAATACCAGGAAAACATGCTTGCCCTTGTTGACGAAGAAGATGAAGAGTTGAGAAGAACGATTCAGGCTGCACTCGACACTTCCGATCCGCCCGTGAACATGAAAGAGGGTGGGGAAAGTAAATCCTGGGAAACACAACGTTTTTTAAATAAACCTTTGGTTGCTGTTCTTACGCTTCTGTCAAAAATTCAAATCGATGTAAAAAATACAGAATCAAACGTGGCCAATTACCTGTTTGCACAAATCGATGCCGGATCGTTTAAATTCAATAAGCTGGGTGCAAGGGTAATTCCAAATTCCAATACAGTTTTGCAGGGCGAAGAATATATTGCAGAAGTATTTCTTGCTGCTGAAGACACTACCCAGCAGCCCACAATACTTATTAATAACCGGCCTGTTGAAGTCAGGGATGGAAAAGCAACCTACCGGGTAAAAGCCAACGAGCCCGGTGTGTTTAGCTGGAGCGGCCTTATAAAATACAGGACACCTGCAGGAATTGTGCGAAACTACCCGTTCGAACAGGAATACCAGGTTACCCGGCCAAGTGTTACCATGTCGGCTACCCGGATGAATGTGTTCTACCAGGGGCTCGACAATCCGTTCGATGTTGGAGGTGGTGGAATTCCGCAGGAAAACCTCGATGTGGAAATGACCAACGGAACGGTTGTTAAAAGGGGAAATGAATACGTTATCCGACCTGATGAGGTAGATGAACAGGGAAACAATACAGTCGTTTCGGTTTATGCTAATGTCGGCGGCGAAAAACGGCTGGTTGGTTCCACCGACTGGCGGGTAAAACGGGTACCTGACCCCGTGGCACAGGTTGCCGGACAAACAGGTGGTACTATCAGAAAAGAACGTTTGCTGGTAGAAGATGGTGTATTGGCCGTTTTGGAAGATTTTGATTTCGATTTTACTTATACCATAACCCAGTTTACTGTGGAAGTACCCGGTCCGGGAGGGTTTGTAAACCGTTGGGAATCTACAAACAACAGGTTTACCGACGATATGAAAGCTCAGTTTAGAAGATTAAATCCTGAAGAAATTGTTTATATAGGTAATATCAGAGCGGTTGGAGATAATGGAGAAACACGCGATCTCGACCCGATACCTTTAAAAATACGTTAGACATGAAAAAAATAATTGGTTATACCGTAGCAATATTATTTGCAGTTGCATTGACAGGCAAATCATCGGAAGCCCAGATTGTAAACGGGGCTTATACTCAAAATGATGTGTATCAGAAAAGGCCGATGCCTTTACCATCTGTTCGTGAGGCCGATGTTTTCTGGTCGAAAACCATTTGGCGCATCATCGATTTGCGTGAAAAAATGAACCTGAATTTGTATTATCCGACAGAGGAGATGTCAGGGCGCGAAAACCTGATTGCGCTGCTTTTGGAAGGAGTTGAAAACGGGCAAATCACACCTTACGATGCCCGTCTGGATGATGATTTCAAAGTGCCGATGACATTTGAGCAGGTAAAAGAATCTTTTGGAGCCGAGGCCTCTACCGAAGAAACCATCGATTTTGATACAGGTGAGCGTAAAACCGTAACTATTCAGGGCGAAATACGTCCCACCGAAATCAAACAGTACATGCTTAAGGAAGAGTGGTATTTCGACAAGCAATCTTCTACGATGCAGGTGCGGCTAATCGGTATTTGTCCAATTCGTGAGTATGTTCGCGAGAATGATGCCACAGAAGAAATTCAGCGGCAAAAAGTTTTTTGGGTATATTACCCGGAAGTTCGCAACCTGCTCGCTACCAATCTTTCGCTGAATCCTTACAATGAGGCACAATCAATGTCATACGACGAAATTTTCATTAAAAGATTCTTCAACAGCTACATCGTAAAAGAGTCGAATGTTTACAATAACCGCGACATCAGTGCCTACCTGAGTGGGAAAAACGCAATGCTGGAGTCTAAGAGGATTGAAGAAGAGATGTTTAATTTCGAACAGGATCTTTGGGAATATTAACAATAAAGAAATTTTTAAAGCCTTATGCTTTCATAAGGCTTTTTTTCTCTGAAAAATATCCGTTTAACCATAAATTATCTTCCTGCAAATAATTAAGAATGAGAAAAGCAATAATATATATTATTTTGGCCTCGGGTCTGCTTTTCAATTCTTGCCGGAATGAAATCGCACAGTTCCTGCCCGGAGGTGAGCGAAAATCAGGAACCTGGTTTGAACCCACCCCTTACGGAATGGTGTTTGTTCCACGAGGCTCTTTTGTAATGGGAACTTCAGGGCAGGATCTTCAAAGCCCTGAAAATTCACGAAGGGTATCTGTAGAATCTTTTTGGATGGACGATACCGAAATTACAAATAATGAATACCGGCAGTTTGTACACTGGGTGCGCGATTCAATTGCTCGCAAGCTACTCGGCCAAACTTATACCGATTATGCAATTCTGGAAGATGTCTATGGCACCCCGCTCGATGAGCCAAAAATAAACTGGGATGAGAAAATAGAGTGGGACGATCCGGATATGCAGATGGCAATGGAGGAGCTTTATATTCCTGAAGAAGAAAGGTTCTCTTTTCGCCGTGAAGTAGATTCAAGAAAACTCATTTATGATTATTACTGGGTGGATTATAAGCAGGCTGCCAAATCATCGAATCGTTATAATTTTGAAAACCAGAGTTATGAAGGAACGGTTGTGAACGAAGAAGGAGAAACCGTACCGATTGTTAACCGGAGTTCGTTTTTAATGCATGAAAGCGTGCCTGTTTATCCCGATACGCTCAGTTGGATAAGGGATTTTACTTATACATACAACGATCCCTTCACCATGAAATATTTCTCACACGTAGGTTTCGATAATTATCCGGTTGTGGGAGTTACCTGGAAACAGGCAAAGGCTTTTAGCCACTGGCGCACCAATCTGAAAAGGGTATTTAACAGCCGTTTAAATGAAACACCGGCACACGATTACCGCTTGCCTACAGAATCGGAGTGGGAAATGGCAGCCCGTGGCGGACTGAACAATACCCTTTATCCGTGGGGAAGCTATTATACCCGGAATATTAAAGGATGTTTTGTAGCCAATTTTAAACCGCTCCGTGGAAATTATGTTGCCGATAGCCCAACTACAACAACTACTATGATGGTTGGAAAATTCGACCCAAACAATTACGGCCTTTACGACATGGCCGGGAATGTTGCTGAATGGACCAGTACTGCTTTCTACGAATCGGCGTATGATGTGGTGCACGATATGAACCCTGAGTTGCAGTACGATGCCAAACCAGATGATCCCCCCGTCATGAAACGTAAAGTTATCCGTGGAGGCTCGTGGAAGGATATCGCCTATTTTATCCGTGTATCTACCCGGACGTATGAATACCAGGACACTGCCAAATCGTATGTGGGATTTCGTTGCGTTCGTTCATCGTTTAAAAATGAACTGGACAACCAGTAGATTTCCTTTAAACTTTTTGGCAATTTTCTGCTACTTCTAAAAACTAAATCCGATTCCTGTAAAAACAGTTGCACCCGGCATTGTGTAATAGCGGTTTACCTGGTAGTTTTCATTCAGTAAATTTTCACCACTGACATACCATTTCAAATTGGAAGTGATGTTATAAATTGCTTTTGCTTTGAGTAGTGTGTAATCTTCTTTGTTTACTTCCGGCGAAGGATCATTGTCGAGGTTTTTAATTTCCTGAACACTGGCAGTTAATTGAAATTTGTTCCACTTGTAATTTGCGCTGAAATAGAAGTTGCTTTCAGGAGTTGCAAATACAGGGTTTTTCATATTTGTGTAACTGTATGTCGATTCAATTGTAAGCCCGCTAAATGGAATGGCACTGGCTGAAAACTCAATCCCTTTGTTCGATATTTCCCCTGAATTGCGCAATCCTTCCATCGGCACACGGATAATCATGTTGTCGCCATTCACTGCAAAGAAGGTTATTTCTGTGTGCAGTTCATTATTAAAGAAACTTTTTGATATGCCCGTTTCATAGTTCATAATCGTTTCAGGGTCGAGATCAGGGTTAGGGCCCCACAGGAAGAGTTCCCGGATTGTGGGGCTGCGAAATCCTTTCGAAACGTTTCCTTTCCAGTTGGTGGTTTCATTGAGTTGCCAGGCAAAGCCAGCCGAGGGGACCCATTCATCGCCGTATACGGTGTGGTTTTGATAACGTAACCCGGCATTCAAGGTTATTGCATTCGCCAGTTTTTGCTGAATAAACCCATAAACCCCGGTTTCACTAACAGTGGTATCGGCAAACACAATTCCCTTTCCGTTCATCGCTTTCAGGTTTTCGGCTTTTCCCCCGTAGTTCATGTAATCAACTCCAAACGTAATATTGTTGCCTTCGAAAAGTTTTAACGATTCATAAAAATTTATTCCGTAGTTATGGTCGTTGGAATGAAATCCATCAGTGATATTGTGTTCGCCAAAATTGTAGAAAATTTTCACTGCTCCTGAAATTTTTTCCCAATCATTTTGAATGGTCATTGCCCAGTATCCGCGGGTAATGTCAATTTTTTCACCCGGAGTTGCATTCAGGGTGTCGGGTCCGGGATCTGCTGCTTCGAAACCTGCCAGGCTGAAATCAGTGGATGCCTGCAGATTGTCGGTTAACCTGTAGCCAAGCTTTATGTATCCGTTGTTGATTTCAAATTCCGAGTGTTCACGATGGCCGTCGGTTTTATCACGGTTGAGAGAAACGAAAGCGCTGAAGCGGTCTTTTTTGTATCCGGCTGAGCCCATGTATTTTTGGGTGTTGAAAGAACCATAGGAAATACGTGCGTTTCCACGCACTCCTTCCTGCTTTTGTTCACGGGTAATGATATTGATAACTCCGCCCATTGCATTGGAACCATATAAAATGGAAGCCGGTCCGCGGATGACTTCCACCCGCTCAACATCTGAAGCAACGTAGGAATCGGGCAGTGGATGCCCCATAATTCCCATAAATTGCGGGTGCCCGTCGATGAGCATTAAAACTCCGGTTGTAGGATTTCCACCTATTCCGCGAATTGAAATTTGTCCGGCTGAGCCCTGGGCCACTCCAAACCCGGTAACTCCACGTTCGGTTACAAACAGTCCGGGAACTTTTCCGTTTAAAACCGGAAGCAGGGCCGACTCGTCGCTCTCTTCAATTTGTGCACGTGTGACAACCGAAACTGCCATGGGTACACTCTGGCGGTTCACCTTCACCGGTGTTCCGGTTACTACTACTTCTTCAATTTTAATAGTATCGGTTACACTCAGTTGTGCCAGTCCGTCTGTTTGACCGGATAATAAAATTAGTGTCAGAATTGCAGTGAGATTGCTACGGATTTTCATGTTTTTCAAAGTTGGTGTTACTTTTTTTAGTTTTCGTGTTACTGTTATGGTAAAAAAATTATTCAGCTTTGCTCATTACTAATTTGCCATGCTGAATTCCCCTGATGCTGATTAACTTGTCGGAAATTTCAGTCAGTTTTTTTGAAGGGCCTTTAACCGCAATTATTTGCAGATAATTCTGTTCGTTGAGGTAAAATCCCTGTGTTGAAAGAATGTGATTTTTATGCTGAAACTGTATGTCGGAAGATTTTGTCAGGATATCGGTTTTGTCGTGATTAAAAACCAGCACCACTGCGCCGGCCACAACGTTGTCGCATTTCCATTTTTTTTCTACCAGGTTTTTTTCAATTAAGTGGCGAATTGCCTGCGACCGGTTGGCGAAAAGATTTTCCGCAACGTATTCATCCAATGCTTTTAGCAATTCTTCGTCGAGCGAAACTCCAAACCTGGTTACCGACATGGTGTTACTAATTTTATAATTCGTGTTACGAAAATAAGAATTCAAATTAAAAGAACAAATTGAAAGGTTAAAAAAGTAATGTCATTTATATGAAGGTGTAACCTTTTATTGTTTAACAATCTTTTTCTCAACAGTGGTATTGTTTACTTGAAGTTGAAGAATGTACATGCCGTTGGGTAAAGATGAAAGGTCGAATGTTTTTTGATTCGGATTAAAAGTACGCAATACCATTCCTGCTGAATTTAGAAGTTCAATTTTTTGAAATTGCTGTTGATTTGGTGCTTTAATAAAAACCTGATGTGTAAACGGATTTGGAAAAACATTTATCTCATCTTGTTTTTCAGCCACCGGAGATTTTACCACGCCTTCTGTTTTAGAGATGAGCCAATATTCCGGGTCGATTTTCAATTCAGAAACCGTAAAACCGGGATTGATTAAGAATTCCTGGTTGTTTTGGGTATGAACAAGTCTAAAATTGGCTGAATCGGTTTTGCTGCTGTTGTAAACCCTAACGGTTACAGGCATTTCAAAAAAACCGACCGACTCATGAGAAGAAACTTGTGATAATTTAATTTCAAGCTGCTGCGATGCTTTATTTGTAAATTGTGCTGAATATACCGGGTAACCTTCTCCGTAAAACCAGTCGCTTAAAAATTCAGTAAAACTGGTATCGCCGGCAGCTTCAATGTGCTTTATAAACTGGTTTGTAGTGGCAAATCCGTTGGCAACTTCCGGGTCTTCAAAATAGTTTCTGATGGCATTGAAAAATGGCTCGTCGCCTAACACCCAGCGCAGCATGTGAAGTAAATAGGCACCTTTGGAATACGATAATCTGGAACTGAATAATCGCCCAACGTTTGAAGTGTCGCGCACGAAAACAGAACCGTCAGGCTGACTGACAATGCGTTCAACGTTCAGTTTTTTCCAGCGTTTCCACCAGTATTCCTGCAGCAGGTTTTCGTAAGCCA